>NZ_JBEZKG010000021.1:90414-172179 GCF_040651535.1 Streptomyces sp. NPDC048420 | reverse complement strand
CCTCCGCCTTGCAGCTGCACGCACCAGACCCCGCTCACCTGCGCTGACAAGGCGCCGTTCCTTGGAGCCGGCCTGATCCGCCGGACAGGCCCTAGACGCCGACCTTCTCCCGCGGAGCCGGCGCCTTCTGCTCGCGCTGCCGGGCCACTTCGACCGTGTCCGGCCGGAACGCCCAGTTCATGTCGGGCTCCATCACACACCGGAAGACCCGGCGCACCGGCGCGGTGCACAGCAGGGTGACGGCGAGCGCGGCGAGAGCACTGACGAAGAGCTCGCCGAGCGGCCGGTGCAGCCAGGCGTGGTCGAACCAGCCCGCGAAACCGGCGCCCTTGATCAGGAAGCCGTGCAGCAGATAGCCGTACAGCGTGCCCGCGCCGAGCGCGGTGAACCACAGCGGCCGGCCCGGCACCCAGGCGAAGAAGCAGGCCGTCAGCAGCAGCGAGGCACCGAACATGGCCAGCACCATGACCGGCCCCGTCCACCAGGGAGCGCCCAACTCCTGGACGGCGTCGCGGTGGTAGAACCACTCGGTGTTCATCCGCGGCACCGCCCACCAGCCGACGGCGAGGGCGGCCGCGAACACCGGCACCGCCGCGATCCGCATCGAGCGGCGCCGCACCATCCGGAAGTGCTCGGGCTTCATGACCAGGCCAAGGACGAAGTACGGCAGGAACTGCAGCACCCGCTGGAGGTCCAGGTCGTCACCGATGTTCGGGGTCACGGACGCCAGCATCGCGATGCCGAGCGCGAGCGGCAGCGGTCGGCGCACCAGCTTCCAGATCGGCGTGGTCAGCCGCCAGATGAACAGCGCCACCAGGAACCAGGTCAGAAACCAGGGGTCCAGGAGGCTGATGTCCATCCCCGGGTCGTGGTCGGCGTAGCGCTTGAAGAGGGAGTACGCCGTCTCGAAGACGACGTACGGCACGGCGACACCGGTGATCAGCCGCCGCAGCCGGTCGGGGCGCATGTCGAAACTGCGGGAGAAGAACCCCGAGATGATGATGAACGCCGGCATGTGGAACGAGTACACGACCGTGTACACGCCCTCCAGGATGCGGCTGTCACTCTTGAGTGGCTCCCAGGAGTGCGCGACGGCCACCAGGACGATGGCCAGGTACTTGGCGTTGTCGAAGAAGGCGTCGCGCTGTTTGCGCGGAGGGGGGACTGCGTCGGCGGCGGCTGAAAACATCTGAGGCACCCTAGCCGCGGCTGTGTGCTGCCGTAAAACTGTCTGTTTCGTTGCCCGTTGTTCACGTCTGGGTCGGCTTCAACAGGCCTGCATTATCAGGATTCATCCGGCCGAACCGGGCCATAACTCCGACTGTCGTACGTCTGTGTCGGCCATTCGAATTTGCTGCGAACGGGATGTGTGGACGCGGTGGGCGGGTACCGAAAGGAACCGGCCAGTGGGTGCGGAGCGTGTATCGGCATGGCCAAACGTTGCCTCACCGGCCGCATATGCGGGCCGCGTTGGTGGCACGATGGTTCTGGCGGGGGTCGCGGGGTCGCGTCCCCGGGCCGGGAGAGCGGGACCGACCGAGGGTGTGATCAGTTGTGGCCATTTCGCTGTCAGTGGTGCTGCTGTTGGGGATCATCCTCGTGGTGTTGATGCGAGGGGGCTCCATCAAGGCCGGGCCCGCCATCGTGGCGGTGCTCTTCGGCTTCTTCCTCGCCTCGACCGGCATGGCCGACGACATCCAACGCTTCCTGGACTCGATAGCGGACACCATCAACTCGATCCAGTTCTAGTCGCCGCTTCGACCGACGGTGGAAGTGGTCGAGGACGGCGCCTGCGGCCGTCGCCGCGCCCACGAGCAGCAGGAGGATGGACACGTACCGCATCGCCCCCTCGCCATACAGGGCCTGGTAGCCGAACCAAGCTACGGCGACACAGTTCATCAGGCCGTTGCCGAGTCTCTTGAGGCGCGGGTCCATACGCACTCCTGAGTCAGGTGTGCCCGAAACCGGGCCTGCTGAGTGTGGCACGGGTGGCTGGATCGCACTGCGGTGGCCACCGCGATGGCGGACGGGATGGAAGCCCCACGGAAACGATCAGGGCCAGGCGGAGGATTGATCCTCTGACCTGGCCCTGAGCCGTATGGAGCGGGCGACGGGAATCGAACCCGCGTAGCTAGTTTGGAAGACTAGGGCTCTACCATTGAGCTACGCCCGCACAGCACGCGCCGCGGATCACTGACCGACGGCACGCAAGCATCGTAGCGGGTCGTCACCCCTCGTCGCACACCCCTTCCACCTCACCCGCCGAACGGGCCCGCGCTCCCGACGGATCGGCCGGGGCCGAGGAACCGGGCTTCCAGCCGTCGACAGGCCCACTCCGGACCGAGCCCACCTCGCGCGCCCTGCACCGGGCCCCGGTACCGACACCACCACCCGCCGCGACGAGCTGCGGAGCCGATGTGGCGGGTCGCGCAACCCCGGTCGGCGTGTAAATGGGCCGGTCGTACGAGCGCGCCACCGCATCTGCCCTGCCTCTGCCCGCCCCGCCCCACCCGTCCCGCGCTCGCCCACAGGGAATGGCACCGTTCAGCCGCGCGGCACGCCCGGGGCCGATCGCCCGCAGGGCGCGGCACGTCGCGATGTTGCGGAGTTGCGAATGTTCTGGCCGCGCCCCCGGCGCACGCCCCGCCGCGGACCTGCCCCGGCGACCCGTACGTACTCCGGACGCGTGGTGCTCGTGAAATGCGGTAACCCCGCTGCCTGCGGGCATGTACCCTACGTGTCGCACCAGACGGGGTGTGGCGCAGCTTGGTAGCGCGTCCGCTTTGGGAGCGGAAGGCCGTGGGTTCAAATCCCGCCACCCCGACCACCTGCGCGATCACCTCGCGCCGCCGTACCCAGTGATCGCCTTTGGGGCGTGTCGCCGCTGCCGTTACTATGCAAGCTGCACGCCCGTGTGCCTCATCCACTGGATCTCCACTGGAAAGTCCTCCGGGCGGCGAATCCGCCGGAGCCGCTCTGGCTCCGGCAGAAACCAAGAAGTCAGCCCCCAAGGAGACCGAACCGTGAAGAGCGCCGTGGAGACCCTGAACCCGACCCGGGTTCGGCTCAGCATCGAGGTGCCCTTCGAGGAGCTCAAGGACAGCCTCGACGCGGCGTACAAGAAGATCAACCAGCAG
Source organism: Streptomyces sp. NPDC048420 (assembly GCF_040651535.1). Lineage (NCBI taxonomy): Bacteria > Bacillati > Actinomycetota > Actinomycetes > Kitasatosporales > Streptomycetaceae > Streptomyces > Streptomyces sp. NPDC048420. The sequence goes on along the minus strand of NZ_JBEZKG010000021.1, from coordinate 169,042 downwards.
GTCACGGTGAAGGGCTTCCGCAAGGGCAAGATCCCGGCCCGCGTCATCGACCAGCGGTTCGGCCGCGGTGCGGTGCTGGAGGAGGCCGTCAACGACGCGCTTCCGAAGTTCTACACCGAGGCGGTCAACGAGGCCGAGATCGACGTCCTCGGCCAGCCCGAGGTCGACATCACCGAGCTGAAGGACGGCGAGACGCTGAACTTCACCGCCGAGGTCGACGTCCGCCCCGCCATCGAGATCCCGGACTACTCCGGCATCGAGGTCGAGGTCGACGCCGTCGAGGTCACCGAAGAGGACATCGACAAGTCGGTCGAGCAGCTCCGCGAGCGCTTCGCCTCGACCTCCCCGGTCGAGCGTGCCGCCGAGGACGGCGACGTCATCACGATCGACCTGCAGGCCAAGGTCGAGGGCGAGGTCCTGGAGGACGGCGTCGCCGACGGCGTCTCCTACACGATCGGCTCCGGCGAGCTCCTCGACGGCATCGACGACGCCGTGAAGGGCCTGGAGGCCGGTGGCGAGGCCACCTTCACCTCCGAGCTCAAGGGCGGCTCCGCGGCCGGCAAGGAGGCCGAGGTCACCGTCAAGGTCACCCAGGTCGCCGCCCGCGAACTGCCCGAGCTGGACGATGAGTTCGCGCAGCTCGCCTCCGAGTTCGACACCCTGGAGGAGCTGCGGGCCGACAGCCGCAAGCGCCTCGAGAACATGAAGCAGTACGACCAGGCCACCCAGGCCCAGGAGCGCGTCCTGGAGAAGCTCCTGGAGCTCGTCGAGGTGCCCGTCCCCGAGAAGCTCCTCGAGGACGAGATCAACACCCGCAAGCACAACCTGGAGCACCACCAGCTCGGCCAGATGGGCCTCGACCTCGAGAAGTACCTCGAGATCCAGGGCAAGACGGCCGAGGAGTTCGACACCGAGACCAAGGACGCCGCGGTCAAGGGCATCAAGACCCAGTTCGTCCTCGACGAGCTCGTCAAGCGCGAGAAGCTGAACGTCAACCAGGAGGAGCTCACCGAGCACCTCATGCGGCGTGCGGCCTCCTCCGGCATGTCCCCCGACCAGTTCGCCCAGGCGGTCGTCGAGGGCGGTCAGGTCCCGCTCCTCGTCGGCGAGGTCGCCCGCGGCAAGGCCCTGGCCGTCGTGGTCGAGGCCGCCACGGTCAAGGACACCAACGGCGAGGTCGTCGACCTGGACGACGACGAGGACGAGACGGCCGAGACGGTCGAGGCCACCTCCGAGGAGACCCCGGCCGAGGACGAGAAGACCGAGGCCTGATCGCCTACGGCGCCTCGAACGACGTACGACGGGCCCCGGGAGCATCCGCACCCGGGGCCCGTCGGCCTACCCGCCGCGGTCTCTACGCCCCCGGCGAACAGCCCTCTATCCGGGATTCCCCGAAGGGACCAGCGCGTTAGGGTCCGTGAATAGGGAAACGTAAGACGGCCCGGCGCCGTCGTAAGACGAGCAGGTGGATACGTGACGAATCTGATGCCCTCAGCCGCCGGCGAGCCCTCCATCGGTGGTGGCCTCGGCGACCAGGTCTACAACCGGCTGCTCAACGAGCGGATCATCTTCCTCGGCCAGCCGGTCGACGATGACATCGCCAACAAGATCACCGCACAGTTGCTTCTCCTTGCCGCGGCCGACCCGGACAAGGACATCAACCTCTACATCAACAGCCCGGGCGGCTCGATCACGGCCGGCATGGCGATCTACGACACCATGCAGTTCATCAAGAACGACGTGATGACGATCGCGATGGGCCTCGCCGCCTCCATGGGGCAGTTCCTGCTCAGCGCGGGCACCCCGGGCAAGCGGTTCGCCCTTCCGAACGCCGAGATCCTGATCCACCAGCCCTCCGCCGGTCTGGCCGGTTCGGCCTCCGACATCAAGATCCACGCCGAGCGGCTGCTGCACACCAAGAAGCGCATGGCCGAGCTCACGGCCCAGCACACGGGCCAGACCGTCGAGCAGGTCACCCGTGACTCGGACCGCGACCGCTGGTTCGACCCCGAGGAGGCCAAGGAGTACGGCCTCATCGACGACGTCATCACCACGGCTGCCGGTATCCCGGGCGGTGGCGGCACCGGGGCCTGAGCCCCGTAGAGCCCCCCAGCCGACCGCCTGAGCCCCTAGGAGACAGACAGTGAACGACTTCCCCGGCAGCGGCCTCTACGCCCGCACCGAGGCCGAGTACACCGGCCCGCGCGCCGAGTCCCGGTACGTGATCCCCCGCTTCGTCGAGCGCACCTCGCAGGGCATCCGCGAGTACGACCCGTACGCGAAGCTCTTCGAGGAGCGCGTGATCTTCCTCGGCGTGCAGATCGACGACGCCTCCGCCAACGACGTCATGGCACAGCTGCTGTGCCTGGAGTCGATGGACCCCGACCGGGACATCTCGGTCTACATCAACAGCCCCGGCGGCTCCTTCACCGCGCTGACGGCCATCTACGACACGATGCAGTTCGTGAAGCCCGACATCCAGACGGTCTGCATGGGTCAGGCTGCCTCCGCCGCCGCGATCCTGCTGGCCGCCGGCACGCCGGGCAAGCGCATGGCGCTGCCCAACGCGCGTGTGCTGATCCACCAGCCGTACAGCGAGACCGGCCGCGGTCAGGTCTCCGACCTGGAGATCGCCGCCAACGAGATCCTCCGGATGCGCGCGCAGCTGGAAGACCTGCTGGCCAAGCACTCCACCACGCCGATCGAGAAGATCCGCGAGGACATCGAGCGCGACAAGATCCTCACGGCCGAGGACGCCCTGTCGTACGGCCTGATCGACCAGATCATCTCCACCCGGAAGATGAACAACGCCGCCGTCCGCTAGGCGGAAGCCGTAGGATATGCCGCCCCTTGGCACCGTGCACGTCAAAGTGAACCCTGCCAAGGGGGGCCCGAACGGGGGGCCCGGCAAGGTACCGTCGGACATAAGGCAGCACCAGGAGCCGCTGGACCTAGGCGTCTCCCAGGCGAAGGGGAAGCACACCGTGGCACGCATCGGTGACGGCGGCGATCTGCTCAAGTGCTCGTTCTGCGGCAAGAGCCAGAAGCAGGTCAAGAAGCTCATCGCAGGGCCTGGTGTGTACATCTGCGACGAGTGCATCGATCTCTGCAACGAGATCATCGAGGAAGAGCTCGCGGAGACCAGCGAGGTGCGCTGGGAGGAACTCCCCAAGCCCCGCGAGATCTTCGAGTTCCTCGAGGGCTACGTGGTGGGCCAGGACGCGGCCAAGAAGGCCCTCTCCGTGGCGGTGTACAACCACTACAAGCGCGTCCAGGCCGGCGAGAACGGCGGCGGCAACGGCCGTGACGACGCGATCGAGTTGGCGAAGTCCAACATCCTCCTGCTGGGCCCCACCGGCTCCGGCAAGACCCTCCTCGCGCAGACGCTGGCCCGCATGCTGAACGTCCCGTTCGCGATCGCCGACGCGACCGCGCTCACCGAGGCGGGCTATGTCGGCGAGGACGTCGAGAACATCCTGCTGAAGCTGATCCAGGCGGCCGACTACGACGTCAAGAAGGCCGAGACCGGGATCATCTACATCGACGAGATCGACAAGGTCGCGCGGAAGAGTGAAAACCCCTCCATCACGAGGGACGTGAGCGGCGAGGGCGTCCAGCAGGCCCTGCTGAAGATCCTGGAGGGCACCACGGCCTCCGTGCCGCCGCAGGGCGGACGCAAGCACCCGCACCAGGAGTTCATCCAGATCGACACGACGAACGTCCTGTTCATCGTGGGCGGTGCCTTCGCGGGCCTGGAGAAGATCATCGAGTCCCGGGCGGGCGCCAAGGGCATCGGCTTCGGCGCGACGATCCGCTCCAAGCGCGAGCTGGAGGCCAAGGACCAGTTCGAGGACGTCATGCCCGAGGACCTGGTGAAGTTCGGGATGATCCCCGAGTTCATCGGCCGTCTCCCGGTCATCACCTCGGTCCACAACCTCGACCGCGAGGCCCTCCTCCAGATCCTGATCGAGCCGCGCAACGCCCTGGTCAAGCAGTACCAGCGGCTCTTCGAACTCGACGGCGTGGAGCTGGACTTCGAGCGCGAGGCGCTGGAGGCCATCGCCGACCAGGCCATCCTCCGCCAGACCGGCGCGCGCGGCCTGCGCGCCATCATGGAAGAGGTCCTGCAGGGCGTCATGTACGAGATCCCCTCCCGCAAGGACGTGGCCCGCGTCGTCATCACGGCGGACGTCGTCCACTCCAACGTCAACCCGACACTGATCCCGAGGGACGCCCGCGGGCGCGGTTCGGGCGAGCAGAAGACGGCGTAGCACCACAGGACATACGAAGGGGCCCCGGTCAACCGACCGGGGCCCCTTCGCCGTTGAGGTGCCGGCGTCCGTCAGGCCTTGACGCGTACGTCGTTGCGGAGCTTCGCCGCCAGGGCGGCCGCGTCCTCCATGGAGGTGCTCTTGCCCTGCGCCAGGCCGGCCAGGTCGAACGACAGCACATAGGTGACGGTGCTGTGGTCGGCCCAGATGCAGAACGGCATCGTCACGGTCTGCCCGGACTCGGTGGTCTTGATCTCCTGGCACTTCATGACGCCGTTCTCGAAACCGGCGGGCTTGAACTCCTTCGGGCTGCCGACGAGTTCGCCGCCACTGGAGCTCTTCGACGCCTCCGACTTGCTCTGGGCGAACATGGAGTCGATGACCTTCTCCGGGTCGTCGATGGTCCCGTACACGCCCGAGAACGTCAGGTTCTTGGAGGCCAGGCCCGAGCCCGAGGTGTAAGTCCCGGTGACCTCCTGGGGGTTCTCCACACCCCAGGACTCCGCGTCCTTGATCTCGTCGTCGCTCAACCCCCCGGCCCCGGCGTCGGAACCCTTCTTGTACTCCCCGCCGAGGACGGTCGCCGGCGCGGTCAGCTTGTGCGCGCCGTCGTCCGGGATGTCCGAACCGCTGCCGCCGCTCCCGCCACCGCCGATCACCAGATACGCCCCGACCCCGATCGCGGCCACGACCGCCACCGCGCCGACGATGATGCCGATCTTCTTGCCGTTGCCGCCGCCCGGCGGCGGGGGCTGCGGGACGCCGTAGGGGGCCTGGCCGTACGGCGGCTGCTGCTGGCCGTACGGGGCCTGCTGGCCGTAGGGAGCCTGCGGCTGGCCGTACGGCGGGGTCTGCGGAGGGACGCCGCCCTGCTGCGGATAGCCGTAACCGGGCTGCTGTGCGGGCTGCTGGGGCGGCGGTGGCTGCTGGGGGTAGCCGTAGCCGGGCTGGGGCTGGCCCTGCGGCGCCTGCGGGGTCTGCGGCGGCTGGCCGTAGGGGCCCGGCTGGCCGTACGGCCCGGGCTGCTGCGGCTGCCCCGGCTGCTGGGGCTGCCCGTACGGGCCCGGCTGGTTGTGACTCATCTCTGGGTTCCCCTCCAGATGTTTATGTGTTGCCGACATCCTGGCCCAGGTGCGGTCGGCGCACTGCGCCGGGGGCCCCACCGTTACAGAACAAACGCGTTTCGGGGCATGCCCGCGGCACCCCTAAACTGACCCCGTGACCGAGAACGCTCAGCAGCAGCCCACAGCGCCCAGCACCGAACTGCCGACCCAGTACGCGCCGGCCGAGGTAGAGGGGACGCTGTACGAGCGCTGGGTGGAGCGCGGTTACTTCGCCGCCGACGCGAAGAGCGACAAGCCCCCGTACACCATCGTCATCCCGCCGCCGAACGTCACCGGCTCGCTCCACCTGGGCCACGCCTTCCAGCACACGCTCATGGACGCCCTCACCCGCCGCAAGCGCATGCAGGGCTACGAGGCGCTGTGGCTGCCGGGCATGGACCACGCCGGTATCGCCACCCAGAACAAGGTCGAGCAGCAGCTCGCCGAGGAGGGCAAGTCCCGCCACGACCTGGGCCGCGAGGAGTTCGTCGAGCGCGTCTGGCAGTGGAAGGAGGAGTACGGCGGCCGGATCCTCGGCCAGATGCGGCGCCTCGGTGACGGCGTCGACTGGGACCGCGAGCGGTTCACCATGGACGAGGGCCTCTCCAAGGCCGTCCTCACCATCTTCAAGCGGCTCTACGAGGACGAGCTGATCTACCGCGCCGAGCGCATCATCAACTGGTGCCCGCGCTGTCTGACGGCCATCTCCGACATCGAGGTGGAATACCAGGAGGACGCGGGCGAGTTGGTCTCCATCCGCTACGGCGAGGGTGAGGACAGCCTCGTCGTCGCGACCACCCGCGCGGAGACGATGCTCGGTGACACCGCCGTCGCCGTCCACCCCGACGACGAGCGCTACCAGCACCTCATCGGCAAGCAGATCAAGCTCCCGCTGACCGACCGCACCATCCCGGTCGTCGCCGACACCCACGTCGACCCCGAGTTCGGCACCGGCGCGGTCAAGGTGACCCCGGCGCACGACCCGAACGACTTCGAGATCGGCCGCCGCCACGACCTGCCGTCCCTGACGATCATGGACGAGCACGGCGTCATCACCGTCCACGGCCCCTTCATCGGCCTGGACCGCTACGAGGCCCGCTCGGCCGTCGTCGGCGCCCTCAAGGAGCAGGGCCGGATCGTCGCAGAGAAGCGCCCGTACATGCACTCCGTCGGCCACTGCTCGCGCTGCAAGACCACGGTCGAGCCGCGCCTGTCCCTGCAGTGGTGGGTCAAGGTCGCCCCGCTCGCCAAGGCCGCCGGTGACGCGGTCCGCGACGGCCGCGTCAAGATCCACCCCGAGGACATGTCGAAGCGCTACTTCGACTGGGTCGACAACATGCACGACTGGTGCATCTCGCGCCAGCTGTGGTGGGGCCACCGCATCCCGATCTGGTACGGCCCCGACGGCGAGGTCGTCTGCGTCGGCCCCGACGAGGAGCCGCCCACCGGCGAGGGCTGGACCCAGGACTCCGACGTCCTGGACACCTGGTTCTCCTCCGGTCTGTGGCCCTTCTCCACGCTCGGCTGGCCCGAACAGACCGAGGACCTGCGGAAGTTCTATCCGACCGACGTCCTGCTCACCGGCCACGACATCATCTTCTTCTGGGTCGCCCGGATGATGATGTTCGGCCTCTACGCCATGGACGGCCAGGCTCCCTTCCACACCATCGCGCTGACCGGCCTGGTCCGCGACGAGTTCGGCAAGAAGATGTCGAAGTCGAACCCCAACGCGGTGGACCCGCTGGTCTGGATGGACGCCTACGGCTCCGACGCCGTCCGCTTCACCCTCGCCAACGGCGCCAACCCGGGCGCGGACGTGCCGATCGGCGAGGACTGGGTCAAGGCGTCCCGGAACTTCACCAACAAGATCTGGAACGCCACCCGCTTCGCCCTCATGAACGGCGCCACGGTCGAGGGCCCGCTGCCGGACGCCTCCGAGATGTCGGCGACGGACCGCTGGATCCTCTCGCGCCTGAACACCACGGTCGCCCAGGTCGACGCGTACTACGACGACTACCAGTTCGCCAAACTCGCCGACGCGCTCTACCACTTCGCGTGGGACGAGGTCTTCGACTGGTACGTCGAGCTGTCGAAGACGACGTTCTTCGCGGGCGGCGAGCAGGCCCGGGTCTCCGGCCGGGTCCTCGGCGAGGTCCTCGACGTGACGCTGCGTCTGCTCCACCCGGTCATCCCGTTCGTCACGGACGCCCTGTGGACCACCCTCACGGGCGGCGAGTCCCTGGTCATCGGTGACTGGCCGGCCGACAGCGGCTTCCGCGACAGGGACGCCGAGCAGGAGATCGCGCTGGTCCAGCGGGTCATCACGGAGGTCCGCCGGTTCCGTAAGGACCAGGGCCTCAAGGACGGCCAGAAGGTCCCGGCCCGCCTGGACCTGACCGGCACCGCGCTCGCCCCGCACGAGCCCGCCATCCGCCAGCTCCTCCGCCTCCAGCCCGAGGACGAGACCTTCGCGGCCACGGCGACCCTCCCGGTCGCCGGAGCCACGGTCGCCCTCGACCTCTCCGGCACGATCGACGTGGCGGCGGAGCGCAAGCGCCTCGCGAAGGACCTGGCGGCGGCTGAGAAGGAAAAGGCCCAGGCGACGGGGAAGCTCGGCAACGAGGCGTTCCTCGCGAAGGCCCCGGACAACGTGGTGGACAAGATCCGCGGCCGCCTGGCCAAGGCGGACGAGGACATCGAGAGGATCAAGGCCCAGCTGGATCGCTTGCCTCAGGCGTAAGGCTTTGTGGGCCCCGGGGTCTTCTGGACTCCGGGGCCCTGCTGTTTTCAGGGGCGCGGGGAACTGCGCGACCAGCCCCCACCAACCCGCAGCCGCCCGCGAAGCCCAGCCACCCACTCCGTAGGCACGCTGTCAGTCCGCGTCCGTAGACTGGGCCCCGTGAGTGAGACCGACCCCTTCGACGAGATCGTCGCCGCCGAGACCGACCGCGACCCCGACCTCGCGGTCATCGAGGCCGGCAGCCGCACCCTGCGCACCCAGGGCGCCCCGCCGGAGGCCGACGTACCCGCACGCCCCGAGGACCCCGAGGTCGACAAGGCCCTGCGCCAGGTCGAGGCGGACCTCGCGACAAGGTGGGGCGAGACCAAGCTGGAACCCTCCGTCAGCCGCATCGCCGCCCTGATGGACGTCCTCGGCGAGCCGCAGCGGTCGTACCCCTCGATCCACATCACGGGCACGAACGGCAAGACCTCGACGGCCCGCATGATCGAGGCCCTCCTCGGCGCCTTCGAACTGCGCACCGGCCGCTACACCAGCCCCCACGTCCAGTCGATCACCGAGCGCATCAGCCTGGACGGCGCCCCGATCTCCGCCGAGCGGTTCATCGAGACGTACGACGACATCAAGCCGTACGTCGAGATGGTCGACGCCCAGCAGCAGTACCGGCTGTCGTTCTTCGAGGTGCTGACCGGCATGGCGTACGCCGCCTTCGCGGACGCGCCCGTGGACGTGGCCGTCGTCGAGGTCGGCATGGGCGGCTCCTGGGACGCGACCAACGTCATCGACGGCGATGTCGCCGTGGTCACCCCCATCGACCTGGACCACACCGACCGGCTCGGCGAGACCCACGCGGCGATCGCCACCGAGAAGGCCGGGATCATCAAGCAGGACGCGACCGTGATCCTGGCCCAGCAGCCGGTGGACGCGGCGCAGGTGCTGCTGAAGAAGGCCGTGGAGGTCGACGCCACCGTGGCCCGCGAGGGCCTGGAGTTCGGTGTGGTCGCGCGCCAGGTCGCCGTCGGCGGCCAGCTGGTGACCCTGCGCGGTCTCGGCGGTGAGTACGAAGAGGTGTACCTCCCGCTGCACGGCCCCTACCAGGCGCACAACGCGGCCGTGGCGCTCGCCGCCGTGGAGGCGTTCTTCGGGGTCGGCGCCCAGCGTCCGGACCGCCTGGACATCGACACCGTCCGCAAGGCCTTCGCGGCCGTCTCCTCCCCGGGCCGCCTCGAAGTCGTACGGCGTTCCCCGACCGTCGTCCTGGACGCGGCCCACAACCCGGCGGGCGCCCGCGCCACCGCCGAGGCGGTCGGTGAGGCCTTCGACTTCAGTCGGCTGATCGGCGTGGTGGGCGCGAGCGGCGACAAGAACGTGCGAGGGCTGCTCGAAGCCTTCGAGCCGATCTTCGCCGAAGTCGTGATCACGCAGAACTCCAGCCATCGCGCGATGGACGCCGACGAGCTCGCCGCGATCGCCGTCGAGGTGTTCGGCGAGGAGCGGGTGCAGGTCGAGCCCCGGCTGCCGGACGCGCTGGAGGAGGCGATCACGCTGGCCGAGGAGGACGGCGAGTTCGCGGGCGGCGGAGTGCTGGTCACCGGGTCGGTCATCACGGTCGGCGAGGCCCGGCTGCTCCTCGGAAGGGGCTGAGCCGCAGCCATGCGTACGCTCTGTGCATCAACCCTGATCGGCGAGTTCTTCGTCATCGGCTTCGCCGCCCTGGTCGCGATGAAGGACCCCGACCTGGCCACGTCCACGGTGTGGACGGTCAGCGGCATCGCCATGTTCCTGTGTGTCGCGCTGTGCGGGGTGGTGACCCGGCCCGGCGGCATCGCCCTCGGCTGGGCGCTGCAGATCGCCCTGATCGCCTCCGGCTTCGTCATCCCGACCATGTTCTTCATGGGCGCGATCTTCGCGGCGCTGTGGTGGGCCTCGGTGCACTACGGCCGGAAGATCGACGAGGCGAAGGCGAGATTCGCCGCCCAGGCTGACCAAGCCGCCCAAGCCACGCAGGCCGACTCCGCTACACCTGACGCTGTGTGACGAACGCGCCGACACGCCCTGTAATCTCGTCCCACCGCATATGACAGCAGGCAAGGAGCCCCTCGTGAGCCAGCGCACCCTCGTCCTCCTCAAGCCCGACGCCGTCCGTCGTGGCCTGACCGGCGAGATCATCAGCCGTATCGAGCGCAAGGCCGGCTGGGAGATCACCGCGCTGGAGCTGCGCACCCTGGACCAGGACACGCTGGAGCAGCACTACGGCGAGCACAAGGGCAAGCCCTTCTACGAGCCGCTGGTGGAGTTCATGGCCTCCGGTCCGGTCGTCGCCCTGATCGTCGAGGGCGAGCGGGTGATCGAGGGCGTCCGCGCGCTCGCCGGCCCGACCGACCCGATCGCCGCCGCGCCCGGCTCCATCCGTGGCGACTTCGGTGTGATCGTCCGCGAGAACCTCATCCACGCGTCCGACTCGGAGGAGTCCGCCGAGCGCGAGGTGAAGATCTTCTTCCCCGGCCGCGCATAGGCCCGCGCACAGGCCTGTGCGTAGGTTTGGTGGCATTTTCTGACGGCGTGTCAGTTCACCCGACTGCCTGACCTGGGACGGCCGTACATTTTCGGCCGTCCCTCGGCATATGCGTGCCGATCGGGGGAACGAGTGGCCCTTATGGACCGTCTCCACAAGCGAGGCGGCTTTACATCTGCTGACAATGGCGAAGACCCTCGCGCAGTGTTCGTGCAGGCGCGTCTACGATGGAAGCCTTCACGTCACAGCACCCACTTCGCCGACCTGAAATGCCCTCAAAAGCTCCCGGGAAGGCCAGACGAATCCTGATGGGGAACTCAATGTCGTTCATCGGCCGTGACATGGCTGTCGACCTCGGGACCGCCAACACGCTGGTGTACGTCAGGGGTCGCGGGATCGTACTCAACGAGCCGTCCGTCGTCGCGATCAACACGAACACCGGTGGAATTCTGGCAGTCGGTGCCGAGGCCAAGAAGATGATCGGGCGGACCCCCGGCAACATCGTTGCCGTGCGGCCGCTGAAGGACGGCGTGATCGCCGACTTCGAGATCACCGAGCGGATGCTGCGCTACTTCATCCTGAAGATCCACAAGCGGCGGTATCTCGCGAGGCCGCGCGTCGTCGTGTGTGTCCCCTCGGGCATCACCGGCGTCGAGCGCCGCGCCGTCATCGAGGCGTCGTCCCAGGCCGGCGCCCGCCAGGTGCACATCATCGAGGAGCCCATGGCGGCCGCCATCGGCTCCGGCCTGCCGGTCCACGAGGCCACGGGCAACATGGTGGTGGACATCGGCGGCGGCACCACGGAGGTCGCGGTCATCTCCCTCGGCGGCATCGTCACCGCCCAGTCGATCCGGGTCGCGGGCGACGAACTGGACAACGCGATCATCCAGCACATCAAGAAGGAGTACTCCCTCCTGCTGGGTGAGCGGACGGCCGAGCAGATCAAGATCACGATCGGTTCGGCGTACGACCTCGACGCTGACGAGCACACCGAAATCCGCGGCCGGGACCTCGTCTCCGGGCTGCCCAAGACCGTCGTCATCTCGGCCGCCGAAGTCCGCAAGGCGATCGAGGAACCCGTCAACGCCATCGTCGACGCCGTCAAGACGACCCTCGACAAGTGCCCTCCGGAGCTCTCCGGCGACATCATGGACCGCGGCATCGTCCTCACCGGCGGCGGCGCCCTGCTGCGCGGGCTCGACGAGCGGCTGCGCCGGGAGACCGGCATGCCGATCCACATCGCCGAGGATCCGCTGGACAGCGTGGCGCTCGGTTCCGGCAAGTGCGTCGAGGAGTTCGAGGCACTCCAGCAGGTGCTGGACGCCCAGCCGCGCAGATGACGTAACTCTTCGATTCCGCCGTACGGGATGATCTCCTCTCGTGCGGCGGATCGTTGATATCGAGGCATAAGCTCCCACAAACGCAACTCCAATGAGAAGGGCACGGCCGCCGCACGTGAGGGACACACGAGAGAGCCGGCTGCTCCTGGTGCTGCTGATCGCCGTCGCGTTCGCGCTGATCACGGTGGACATCCGCGGCGGGGAGGACTCACCGGTCGACGGTGCCCGCCAGGCCGCGGCCGCCGTGTTCGGTCCGATAGAGGACGGTGTGTCGACCGCGGTCGATCCGGTCGGCAACGCCGTGTCGGCCATCCGCGACTCCGGCGAACGGCACGACCGGCTCGCCGCGCTGGAGAAGGAGAACGCGGCCCTCAAGGCGAGACTCGGCAGCGACGACCGCAACTCCAGCCGGCTCAAGCAGCTCGACAAGATGATGAAGATCGCCGGCGAGGGCCAGTACGGCATCAAGGGCGCCCAGGTCATCGCCATAGGAGCGGCCCAGGGCTTCTCCTGGACCATTACCGTGGACGTCGGCGCCAACGACGGCATCAAGCGCGACATGACCGTCCTCAACGGCGACGGCCTGGTCGGCCGCGTCACCACGGTCGGCCCGAACACCGCCACCGTGCTGCTCGCCAACGACCCCGACTTCACCGTCGGCACCCGCATGGAGGCCAGCGACGAGCTCGGCTTCGCCTCCGGACAGGGCGACCGCCCGCTGCGCGTCGAACTCCTCAACGGCAAGGCCGAGATCAAGAAGGGCGACCGTCTGGTCACCTTCGGCTCCCAGGCCGACAAGCCCTTCGTGCCCGGCGTCCCGGTCGGCGTGGTCTCCCGCGTCGAGCCCTCCGGCGGCGACCTCACCAAGACCCTCTACGTCACGCCGTACGTCAGCTTCACCAAGCTCGACATCGTCGGAATCGTCGTCGAGGCCCCGAAGAAGGACCCGCGCGACACGGTGCTGCCCGCCAAGCCGAAGCCGACGCCCACGCCGACCGTGACGGTCACCGTCACCCCGTCCGCCAATGCGCCGGTCGACGGCGAGATCCAGCAAGAGCAGTAGGAGCTGTAAGCCATGCGCGTCAACCGGATCCTGCTCTCGTCGGCCCTGATCGTCGTCGCCCTGGTCCTCCAGGTGAGCGTCCTCGCCCGCCTCCACCTCCCGGGCGCCGTCCCCGACCTGCTGCTCCTCACCGTCCTCGGCCTGGCTCTCGTCTACGGCCATGTCGGCGGCGCCCTCGTCGGCTTCGGCGCCGGTCTCCTCGCCGACCTCGCCCCGCCCGCCGACCACGCCGCCGGGCGCTACGCCCTGGTGCTGTGCGTCATCGGCTACCTCGCCGGGCTCGCCAAACCGGAGAACGGCAGACTCAAGTCGGCCACCGGCCCCATGGTCGTCGTGGTCGCCGCCGCCATCGGCACCACCCTGCTGTACGCCGGTGTCGGCGCCCTCGTCGGCGACACCGCCGCCCGCCATGTGGGCCTCGGCAGCCTGCTGTTCACGGCCGCCCTGTACGACCTGCTGCTCGCCCCGTTCGTCGTCCCCGGCATCATGGCGCTCGCCCGCCGCGCCGAGAACGACCCGCTGGCCGAGACCAGTTCGGCGGCCAAGTCGACGGACATCTCCTCGGGCTGGCTGTCCTCGGGCACGGGTCTGAAGATCGGCGGTCAGCGCGGCGGCCTCGGCAGCCTGAAGACCAAGGCACGGACCCGTACGGCCCGGGTGGGCCGCATCAAGGGAGTCAGGCGGCTGTGACCCCACGGAAGTTGGCGGACCCCGTTCACAGGTTCGCCGTATATGACACATACACACACTGAGAGGGGGCGGCAGCCGCAGTGACCAACATCCCCGAGACCGGACGGACCCCACGGGTCCAGATCCGCCTCGTCGTCATCCAGATCCTGGTGCTGTCCCTCCTCGGCACCCTCGGCGGGCGCCTGTGGTACCTCCAGATCCGGGAGGGCGACGAGTACGCCAAGGAGGCCTCCGGCAACCACGTCCAGCAGGTCGTCGAACCCGCCGTACGCGGCTCGATCCTGGACGCGCGCGGAGTACCCCTCGCGGACAACGAGACCCGGCTCGTGGTCTCCGCCTCCCGCACCGACCTGCTGAAGATGAAGGACGACGGCAAGGCCGTCCTCACCAAGCTGGCCGGCGTCCTCGGGATGAAGCCCGCGGAGGTCATGCAGAAGGTCCGGCTCTGCGACGCCAAGACCCCCCAGCCCTGCTGGAACGGCTCGCCCTACCAGCCGATCCCCATCACCGACGAGGCCACCGCCAAGCAGGCCCTGCAGATCCGCGAGCGCGCCGAGGACTTCCCCGGCATCACCGCCGAACCCGAGGCCGTGCGCCGCTACGGCGCCCCCGCCAAGTCCAACGCCGCCCAGGTCCTCGGCTACCTCTCGCCGGTCACCGACGACGAGATCACCAAGGCCCAGAACACCGACTCGCCCTACCTGCGCTCCGACCAGGTCGGCCGCTCGGGACTTGAGCGCGAGTACGACAAGGAACTGCGCGGCAAGGCCGGCGTCACCCGCTACGAGGTCGACAACCTCGGCCGCGTCATCGGCCAGGCCGAGGCCGACGAGGCCCAGCCCGGCGCCAACCTCGTCACCAGCATCGACGCCCGCGTCCAGCGTGTCGCCGAGTACGAGCTCAACGACGCGATGAAGGAAGCCCGCAAGCAGTGGGACCGCAACACCAACGAGAAGTACAAGGCCGACTCCGGCGCGGTCGTCGTCATGGAGGCCAAGACCGGCCGGATCGTCGCCATGGCCTCCAACCCGACGTATGACCCCAACGCCTGGGTCGGCGGCATCTCCGCCAAGGACTACGCGAAGCTCACCGGCAAGTCCTCCAACTACCCGCTGCTCAACCGGGCCATCCAGGGTCTGTCGGCGCCCGGCTCCACCTTCAAGGTGATCTCCACGGCCGCCGCCGTGGAGGCCGGCTACGACTTCGACGGCCGCTACCCCTGCACGAGTTCGTACTCCGTCGGCGGCCAGGTCTTCAAGAACTTCGAGTCGGAGAACTTCGGCCCCATCTCGCTCGGCCGGGCCCTCGAGGTCTCCTGCGACACCGTCTTCTACGGCCTCGCCCACCAGCAGTGGCAGCGGGACGGCGGCATCAACCCGAAGAAGGGTGAGCCCAAGGACTACTTCTTCAAGGCCGCCCACCAGTTCGGCCTCGGCAAGACCACCGGCATCGACCTGCCCAACGAGGTCGCCGGGCGCATCCCCGACCGCCAGTGGAAGCAGGACTACTGGAAGGCCAACAAGGACGCCTGGTGCAAGACCGGCAAGAAGGACGGCAGTTACGTCGAGAAGATCGCGTACGAGAACTGCCTCGAAGGCAACAAGATGCGTGCCGGTGACGAGATCAACTACTCCATCGGCCAGGGCGACACCATGGTCACCCCCATCCAGATGGCCACGATCTACGCGGCGATCGCCAACGGCGGCACCCTGCACGACCCGACGGTCGGCAAGGCCGTCGTGAGCGCCGACGGCAAGAGCGTGCAGGAGATCAAGCCCAAGTCGCACGGCAGGCTGCCGATAAGCCAGGCCACGCTCAAGAAGATGGACACGGCCCTCGCGGGCGTCGCCACCTCGGGCACCGCCGCCTGGCGCTTCGCCCAGGTCGGCTGGCCGCAGGACAAGATCCCGATGCACGCCAAGACCGGTACCGCCGAGGTCTACGGCAAGCAGACGACGTCCTGGTTCGCCACGTACACCAAGGACTACACCGTCGTCATGACGATCTCCCAGGGTGGTACGGGTTCCGGCGCCTCGGGCCCCGCCGTCCGCAACATCTACGACGCGCTGTACGGCGTCTCCGACGACGGTGCCATCAACAAGAAGAACGCCCTGCTGCCGACCCCCGAGAAGAGCCTGCCGAAGATCCAGACCGACGGGACCATCAAGGCCCCGAAGGTCGCCAAGGACCCGGCCAAGGACCAGCGGGCGAGCCAGGAGGGCGCACCCGAGCCGGACGAGACACAGCAGGCCGCGACCGTGAACACGTCGACCGGCGGGAACCGTGACACCCGCCGCCGGCGCCGCAAGAGGGGGAGCCGGAGGATGCTGACATGACCGGGGCGAACAGCTTCCAGGTCTCCGGGTACGGCCCCGCGCGCGCGGGCTGGACCCGGCTGCTGGCCCGCGACTCGCTCGCCCGCCGCCTCGACTGGCCGATACTGTTCTCGGCCCTCGCCCTGTCCATGATCGGCTCGCTGCTGGTCTTCTCGGCGACCCGCAACCGCACCGAGATCAACCAGGGCGACCCGTACTACTTCCTGATCCGGCACCTCATGAACACCGGCATCGGGTTCGCCCTGATGATCGGCACGGTGTGGGTCGGCCACCGCACCCTGCGCACCGCCGTGCCCCTGCTGTACGGCGCCTCGGTCTTCCTGATCCTGCTGGTGCTCACCCCGCTGGGCTCCACGGTCAACGGCGCCCACTCCTGGATCGTGCTCGGCGGCGGCTTCTCGCTCCAGCCCTCGGAGTTCGTGAAGATCACGATCATCCTCGGCATGGCGATGCTGCTCGCGGCCCGGGTCGACGCGGGCGACAAGCCCTACCCCGACCACCGCACGGTGCTCCAGGCCCTCGGCCTCGCCGCCGTGCCGATGCTGATCGTGATGCTCATGCCCGACCTCGGGTCGGTCATGGTCATGGTCATCATCGTGCTCGGCGTGCTGCTCGCCTCCGGCGCCTCCAACCGCTGGGTGTTCGGGCTGCTGGGCGCGGGCACGCTCGGCGCGGTCGCGGTGTGGCAGCTCGGAATCCTCGACGAGTACCAGATCGCCCGCTTCGCCGCCTTCGCCAACCCGAGCCTCGACCCGGCGGGCGTCGGCTACAACACCAACCAGGCCAGGATCGCCATCGGTTCGGGCGGTCTGACCGGCGCGGGCCTCTTCCACGGCTCGCAGACCACGGGCCAGTTCGTCCCCGAACAGCAGACCGACTTCGTCTTCACCGTCGCCGGCGAGGAGCTCGGCTTCGTCGGCGCGGGCCTGATCATCGTCCTGCTCGGGATCGTGCTATGGCGGGCCTGCCGCATCGCCCGCGAGACCACCGAGCTGTACGGCACGATCGTGGCCGCCGGCATCGTCGCCTGGTTCGCCTTCCAGTCCTTCGAGAACATCGGCATGACCCTCGGGATCATGCCGGTCACCGGTCTGCCGCTGCCGTTCGTGTCGTACGGCGGATCCTCGATGTTCGCGGTGTGGGTGGCGGTGGGGCTGTTGCAGTCGATCAGAGTGCAGCGGCCGATGTCGGCGTAGGCCGGGTGGGCCGGCAGACGGGCCCCTCTGCCGTAATCGCCTTCTGACCACTAGATTCGAATTATGGCGGACACAAAGCGGGAGATCGAGCGGAAGTACGAGTCCGACGACAGCGGGCTGCCCGACCTGACCGGTGTCGCCGGGGTGGAGTCCGTCGTCGACAAGGGTGTGGCACATCTGGACGCCACCTACTACGACACGGCCGACGAACGCCTCGTTGCGTCCTCCATCACCCTGCGCCGCCGCACCGGCGGATCGGACGCGGGCTGGCACCTGAAGTTCCCCGTCGCCCCGGGGGTGCGCGACGAGATCCAGGCCCCCATGTCCGAGACCCTCCCCGACGAACTCACCGCCCTGGTCCGCTCCAGGGCCCGGGACGTCGAACTGCTGCCCGTGGTCCGACTGCGCTCGGACCGCGACGTACGCCACCTCCTCGACGCGGAGGGGCGCCTCCTCGCCGAGGTCAGCGTGGACGCCGTGCACGCCGAACGGCTCAGCGGCGGCGTGGGCGACGTCCAGTGGACCGAGATCGAGGTGGAGCTCGCCGACGGCGGCGACCCTGCCTTCCTCGACAAGGTGGAGAAGCGGCTGCGCAAGGCGGGCGTACGGCCGTCCGAGTCGGCGTCGAAGCTCGCCCGGGCCCTCGCGGAGACGGCACCGAAGAAGCAGAGCCCCGTCACCGGCGACCCCGTGACCGCCGGCGACCACGTCCTCGCGTACGTCCGCGCCCAGCGGGACGCGATCGTCGGGCTCGACCCGGCGGTACGCCAGGACGCCGAGGACTCCGTGCACAGCATGCGCGTCGCCACCCGCCGGATGCGCAGCACCTTCAAGTCGTACGGCAAAGTCCTCGACCGGAACGTCACCGACCCGATCGGCGACGAACTGAAGTGGCTGGCCGGCGAGCTCGGCGTGGACCGGGACCGTGAGGTGCTGAGCGAACGCCTGACGGGCGCCCTCGACGAGGTCCCCGGGGCGTTGGTCTCGGGGCCCGTGGCCGAGCGGCTGCGCACCTGGGCCGGGGACAGCCCCGGCGGGGCGAGCGCCCGGCTGATCGGCGTCCTGGACTCCCACCGCTATCTCGCCCTGCTCGACACCCTGGACGCGCTGCTCGCCGACCCGCCGCTGCTGAAGGCGGCCGGGAAGAAGCCCGAGAAGGTGCTCGCCAAGGCCGTCAAGAAGGACTTCGGGAAGGTCACCGGGCTCGTCGAGCAGTCACTCGACCTGGAACCCGGCACCGACCGGGACGTCGCCATCCACGAGGCCCGCAAGAAGACCAAGCGCACCCGCTACGCGGCGGAGGCGGCCCAGCCCGCCCTCGGCAAGTCGGCCAAGGACCTGGTCAAGTCCATGAAATCCCTGCAGAACCTGCTGGGGGAGCACCAGGACAGCGTGATGTCCCGGGGCACCCTGCGCGAGCTGTCCGCGGTCGCCCACGCGGCGGGCGAGAGCGCCTTCACCTACGGGCTGCTCTACGGCCGCGAGGAGCAGCGGGCGGCCGCCGTGGAGGCCGAGCTGCCCGGGTTCTGGGACGGGGTCAAGGACGGGGCCGCGGCCCTCTGAGCCCTCGGACGTACGGGGGGTGGCCGCGATCGCGTTAGGCTAGATGGTCACCCCTGTCAGTTCAGTCCAGCCCACGAAGGTGCGCGAGATGCCTGCCGAAGTCGCTGCGGCCGCGGAATCTGTGTTCCCGCAGCTCGAAGCTCTGCTCCCGCATGTGCAGAAGCCGATCCAGTACGTCGGCGGAGAGCTCAACTCCACCGTCAAACCGTGGGAGTCGTGTGACGTCCGCTGGGCACTGATGTACCCGGACGCGTACGAGGTCGGCTTGCCCAACCAGGGCGTCATGATCCTCTACGAGGTCCTGAACGAGCAGGAGGGCGTCCTCGCCGAGCGCACGTACAGCGTGTGGCCGGACCTGGAGGCGCTGATGCGGGAGCACGACGTCCCGCAGTTCACGGTCGACAGCCACCGTCCGGTGGGCGCCTTCGACGTGTTCGGCCTGTCCTTCTCCACGGAGCTGGGCTACACCAACATGCTGACGGCCCTGGACCTGGCGGGCATCCCGCTGGAGTCTCGCGAGCGCACCGTGGACGACCCGATCGTGTTGGCCGGCGGCCACGCGGCCTTCAACCCCGAGCCGATCGCGGACTTCATCGACGCGGCGATCATCGGCGACGGTGAGCAGGCCGTCCTCGACATGACGAAGATCATCCGCGAGTGGAAGGCGGAGGGCCGGCCGGGCGGCCGCGAGGAGGTCCTGTTCCGACTGGCGCGCACGGGCGGGGTGTACATCCCGGCGTTCTACGACGTGGAGTACCTCCCGGACGGCCGTATCGCCCGTGTCGTACCGAACAAGAGCGGTGTCCCCTGGCGCGTGTCGAAGCACACGGTCATGGACCTGGACGAGTGGCCGTACCCCAAGCAGCCCCTGGTCCCCCTGGCCGAGACGGTCCACGAGCGCATGTCGGTGGAGATCTTCCGCGGCTGCACCCGCGGTTGCCGCTTCTGCCAGGCGGGCATGATCACCCGTCCGGTCCGCGAGCGCTCCATCACGGGCATCGGCGACATGGTGGAGAAGGGCCTGAAGGCGACGGGCTTCGAGGAGGTAGGTCTGCTCTCCCTGTCGTCCGCGGACCACTCGGAGATCGGCGACATCGCGAAGGGCCTGGCCGACCGGTACGAGGAGGACAAGATCGGCCTGTCGCTCCCCTCGACCCGCGTGGACGCCTTCAACGTGGACCTGGCGAACGAACTGACCCGCAACGGCCGCCGCTCGGGCCTGACCTTCGCGCCGGAGGGCGGCTCGGAGCGCATGCGCAAGGTCATCAACAAGATGGTCTCGGAGGACGACCTCATCCGCACGGTCTCCACGGCGTACGGCAACGGCTGGCGCCAGGTGAAGCTGTACTTCATGTGCGGCCTGCCGACGGAGACCGACGAGGACGTCCTGCAGATCGCCGACATGGCGACGAAGGTGATCGCCGAGGGCCGCAAGGTCTCCGGCCAGAACGACATCCGCTGCACGGTGTCGATCGGCGGCTTCGTCCCCAAGCCGCACACCCCCTTCCAGTGGGCGCCGCAGCTCTCCGCCGAGGAGACGGACGCGCGCCTGGAGAAGCTCCGCGACAAGATCCGCGGTGACAAGAAGTACGGCCGCTCGATCGGCTTCCGCTACCACGACGGCAAGCCGGGCATCGTGGAGGGCCTGTTGTCGCGCGGCGACAGGCGGATCGGCGCCGTGATCCGCGCCGTCTACGAGGACGGCGGCCGCTTCGACGGCTGGCGCGAGCACTTCTCCTACGACCGCTGGATGGCCTGCGCCGACAAGACGCTGCCGGCCTTCGGCGTGGACGTCGACTGGTACACCACCCGCGAGAAGACCTACGAGGAGGTCCTCCCCTGGGACCACCTCGACTCCGGCCTCGACAAGGACTGGCTCTGGGAGGACTGGCAGGACGCCCTCGACGAGACGGAGGTGGAGGACTGCCGGTGGACGCCTTGCTTTGACTGTGGGGTGTGTCCGCAGATGGACACGAGCATCCAAATCGGGCCGACCGGGAAGAAGTTGCTTCCGTTGACGGTCAAGAACGCTGGGTCGGCGCCTGCTTCGAGCGGTCACTCGCACTGACGAGACAGAGCGGCCGTGCGGGACTGCGGGTTGGGCGGGACGGGGCTCGCTGAGACAGCCTCTAAGCCCTGATCGGTGCGGCCGATCTGGCGGCCTGCTCGATCTTGGCGCAGTAGGCTGCGCGGGCTTCCTCGTCGATCTGCTGCTCGTGTTCGGCGCGCAGTCCGGTCCGGCCGTCGAGGCCCTCGCGCAGGATGTCGGCGTGCCCGGTATGCCGGATGGACTCGCCGAGGACATGGACCATGACGGCGAACAGGTTCGTGTTGAGATGAGGCTCCGGCCACCACGGCACGTGGCCGGGGGCGTCGAGGGGAAGCTCGTTGATCGTCGCGTCCGAGTGCTCCCACGTGCGCCGGTAGAACCCGATGATCTGATCGCGGGTCTCGTCCTCGGTCGCCCACAGATCGCTGCCGTTGTGGTCCTGCCACCGGGGCAGCGGTTCCGGGGAAGGGCGGTCGAAGACCTCGCCGAAGTACCTGGCCTCGACGGTGGCCACGTGTTTGACCAGGCCGAGGAGGTTGGTCCCGGTCGCTGTCAGAGGTCGGCGGGCGTCGTATTCGGACAAGCCGTCGAGTTTCCAGAGCAGCGCCTTGCGGTCCCGCCGCAGTCTCCCGTGCAGGTTGTCTTTCGCGAATTCGTCGATCATGCGGGATGAGCCTGCCATGGGCCGCTCGTGCTCTCAAGATCAGCCGTGATCACTTGGCCCTCCGTGACAGGATCTGGGCGTGACGACGTTGTTCCTGACGGTTGGCCTGCCCGGCGCCGGAAAGACCACGAGAGCTCGACAACTGGCCGAGGAGCACAACGCGCTGCGGCTGACGCCGGATGAGTGGATGCTCCCGCTGTTCGGTGATCCGCAGCCGGCCGGGAAGCGCGATGTGCTGGAAGGACGGCTGCTCTGGCTGGGCCTGGAGGCGCTGAAGCTCGGAACGAACGTGGTCCTGGACTTCGGATGCTGGTCTCGTGACGAGAGGTCAGCGATCCGCTGGTTGGTGACGGCTGCGGGTGCGACCTGTCAACTCGTATACGTGGCGGTGGACCAGGAAACCCAACGTGCTCGGATCGCCCATCGCCAGTCGACCACCCCTGAGCAGACCTTCGTGATGCGCGAGACCGACCTCTTGCACTGGAGGGCGCTGTTCGAGGAGCCCGACGTCGCGGAACTCGATGACCACGAGGTAGGAGGTCCGCCTCCTGGGTGGTCAGGTTGGCTGGAGTGGGCCGCCCACCGGTGGCCATCGCTCGCGGGACACCTGCCTCTTCCCTGATGCGGATGCGCGTCGGATGGTCCGGTTCAACCTTCAGTGCGCGTCGACGCCGTCGGGGCCGTAGAGCCTGGCGATGTCCTTGGACGTCGCCCAGCGGCTGTAGGTGGGGGACTGGGGCCAGCCCTCGGGGGAGTCCTGCCATTCCTCCTGGCGGCCGTAGGGGAGGAGGTCGATCAGGGGGAAGGTGTGGCCGAGTTGTTCGGTGCCCCGGCCGTCGGTGTGCCAGGTGCGGTAGACGGTGTCGCCGTCGCGGAGGAACACGTTGACCGCGAATCCTCCGTCGGGTGGTGCGCCGACGTCGGAGCCGAAGGGGCTGCCCGCGGTCGAGTACCAGGTCATCCGGTTGCCGACCCGCCGCTTGTAGGCCAGCGCCTCCTTGATGGGGCCCTGGGTGACGACGACGAATCGCGCGTCGTAGTTGTCCAGGAACTCCAGGCGGGTGTACTGCGAGGTGAAACCCGTGCAGCCCGGGCACTGCCATTCCTGGCCGGCGAACCACATGTGGTGGTAGACGATCAGCTGCCGCTTGCCGTCGAAGACGTCCGCCAGCCGTACGGGACCCTCCTCGCCCTCCAGGGTGTAGTCGGGCATCTCCACCATGGGCAGGCGGCGACGCTCGGCGGCGATGGCGTCGAGCTCCCGTGTCGCGGCCTTCTCCCGGGCCCTCAGTGCCCGGAGCCGGTCCTCCCAGGTCGCGGTGTCGACGACGGGTGGCAGTGCGTGTGCGTTCATGATCCCCTCACAGAACTCGTACGAGACTGTCGCTGGTGTGGGGTCAGACTCCACGGGGCTGCGGAACTCATCGGTCGGAGCAGCGAGGGGCGCGGCCGCCGGGCCGTGCCCCTCCCGCTCACCCTTGCCGCCTCCCTCACCCGCTACTTGCTCGCGGCGAAGCGCATCAGGGCCAGTTCGTCGCCCTGCTTGATCTTGCCGGTGACGTTGATGACTTCGAGCTTCCAGGCGTCGCCCACGCGGACCGCCTTGGCGACGGCGCAGCCGTTGTCCGAGGTGAGCATGCTCGGCCAGATGTCGGCGACCTGCTGGGAGCTGCCACCGGTGGCGTCGTACACCTTGAAGCTGATGTTGCGGGCCTTCTGGAAGGAGCTGCCCTTCTTGTAGGCGGCGGCGACGAAGATGATCGACGTGATGTGCGGCGGGATCTTCGCGAACTCGACGGTGACCGTCTCGTCGTCGCCGTCCCCGTGGCCGGTCTGGTTGTCGCCGCTGTGGAGCAGGGAGCCGTTGCCGATGGGGTCGAGCGAGTCGAGGCCCGCCAGGCGCACCGGGTCGCCGTCGTGCATGGCGATGGCGATCAGGTCGAGGTCCGTGCCGGTCTTGCGGCGCAGCTTGCCGATCACCCCGCCGCTGGCGCCCGCGGTGGGGTCCCAGGAGACCCCTATGGACAGATGGGTCACGCCGTCCAGGTCGGCGGGGCCGTCTTCCTTCGTAAGCGTAATCATGGGGACATACTGCACGTGCTTTCTCCGGGGTCCCAGGACAGGCCCGGGAAACCCGGTGGCCCGGCGGTCCGCGCTCTCGCCATCATGGGAAGATGCCGCAGCTGACCTCGCCCCACGTCCGGTTCCACGCCTCCTTCCTCGACGCGGTACGGGAGTTCACCGAGGCGGGCCTGGACGCGCTCGTGCTGGTGGGCGAGTCCATCGCGCCGTACGAGAGGACGTGGCGCGAGCCGGCGGGATTCGCCGCCTTCGTGGACATGTTGCTCGCGGAGCCGGAGCGGCCGCGTCGGCCGGACTGGGTGGAGATGACGAACCTCTGGTACGCCGAGAGCGACACCTTCCTCGGCAGACTCTCGATCCGGCACCGGCTCAACCCGTACCTGCTGGAGCTCGGCGGCCACATCGGATACGCGGTCCGCCCCGGCGCCCGGCGGCAGGGACACGCCACCGCCATGCTCCGTGCCGCCCTGCCCCGTTGCCGTCAACTGGGCATCGACCGCGCCCTGCTGACCTGTGACACCACCAACACCGCTTCTCGTAAGGTGATCGAGGCCAATGGTGGAGAATTCGAGGATCAGCGCGGCGCGAAGCTGCGGTACTGGATCCGCACGGGGAACTGAGGCGTCTACGTCGTTATGGACCTGGAGAAGCAGCCCGCGCCGCAGTCGCCCGCGCCGGAGGGGTGTCTGACCGTCGCGATCCGCATCCCTGTGCGCATCGTCGTACTCGTGCTGGTCGTGCCCGTGCGGATGGTGTGGGACGCGCTCGTCGTGGTGGGGCGGTTCCTGCGGGACAGCGTGCTGCGGCCGCTGTGGCGGGCGTTGGTGGTCTGGCCGCTGACAGCGCTGTGGCGGTACGTCGTCGTGCCCCTCGCCAAGGCGGTCGGATGGCTCGTCAAGGTGCTCGTCGTCGTCCCCCTGGTGTGGCTGTACCGGTATGTGCTGACCCCGGTCGGGCACGGCATCGCCTGGGTCGCGCGCGGGATCGGGGCGGGGGCCGAGTGGCTCTACGCGCGCGTGCTGACCCCGATCGGGCACGGGATCGTGTGGCTCCTCAAGGGCGCTGGTGCCGTGCTCGCCTGGATCTTCACACCCGTCGGGCACGCCATCGCCTGGTGCGCCAGGGGGATCGCGTGGCTGGCGGGCACGATCGCCGAGGGTGTGGGCGTCGCCCTGTACTGGATCGCCCGCATCCTGCTCGTCCTGCCCGCCGTCGCCCTGTGGCGCTGGGTCCTCGCGCCCGTCGGACGCGTCCTCGCCGTCATCGGCCGGGAGGTCTGGGACGCGCTCGGGCACGCCTGGCGGATCGCCGGGCACATCTCACTCGCCGTCGGACGGTTCCTCGGGACCCTCTTCCGGTGGATCTTCGTCGAGCCGGTGCGCTGGGTCTACCGCACGGTGCTGACGCCGGTCGGGCACGTGATCCGGGACGTGGTGCTGCGCCCCGTCGCCGAGGCCGCGCGCAGTGTGGGCCGGATCACCCGGGCCGCGCTGGCCTCCGCCCGCGAGTCCGTACGGGAGGCCCGGGCCGACTTCCGGCGCATGCTCTTCGGTGAACCCCGTCAGAGGGAAGCGGTGGCCCGCCGGGAACCCAGCGCCGCCGACACGCGTACTCTAGGTAGCAGTACGACCGCACTCACGAAGGACTGAGCGACACTGGGCAAGCGACAGCCCGAAGGCCCGCCGCCCGCACCGGCGGTGCAGCGCATCCGACTGCGCTACACCAAGCGCGGCCGCCTCCGGTTCACCAGCCACCGTGACTTCCAGCGCGCCTTCGAGCGTGCGCTGCGCCGTGCCGAGGTGCCCATGGCGTACTCGGCGGGGTTCACGCCGCATCCGAAGGTGTCGTACGCCAATGCCGCACCCACCGGCACGGGCAGTGAGGCGGAGTACCTGGAGATCGCGCTCACCCAGGCGCGCGACCCGGAGAAGCTCCGGCTCCTCCTCGACGAGTCGCTGCCCACCGGGCTCGACATCGTCGACGCGGTCGAGGTCAGGACCTCGGGACTCGCCGACCGGCTCACCGCTTCCGTGTGGGAGCTCAGGCTGGACGGAGTGGACCGGGCCGAGGCCGAGCGCGCGGTCGCCGCGTTCAACGCCGCCGAGGCGGTCGAGGTCCAGCGGACCACCAAGAACGGCCTGCGTACCTTCGACGCCCGCCCCGCGGTCGTACAACTTGAAACGCACAGTGAACCTGCTGATAGGCCGACCGACCAGCCCTGTGCGATACTGCGGCTGGTTGTTCGGCACGTGACGCCTGCCGTACGACCCGACGACGTCCTGTCCGGTCTCCGCGCCGTGGCCGACCTGGCGCCGCCGGTCCCCGCAGCGGTGACCAGGCTGGCGCAGGGGCTGCTCGATGAAGAGACCGGCACGGTGACCGACCCGCTTGCGCCCGACCGCGAGGCAGTCGAGGCCCATTCAACGGCCGAACCGACTGCCGCCGCGAAGGTGCCGGCGTAAGGAAGGTCCCGCGAAGGACGGGCGTCGTAGCGCAGCCCTCGTACTCGGGAGCCACCTGGGTCGGGCAGCGCACTGACCACAAGACTTTCGCCAGGCCGTACCCAAGAGGGCGTACGGAACCGGCGAGACAGGACACAGAGAGCTCCCGTGCGGCGCCCGCGCCCCGGACGGCGGCACCGCGCATCGCGCGAGCCGCGGACGTCACCGGCATCCCCGCCGGACCAGGCGCGGCGCCCGGGAGCCTGACGGGAGATAAACCCGCATGCTCGAACCGACCGAGCCCGTCGAGGGTTCCGAACAGAACACCCCCAGCGACACCCTGCCGCCGCGTCGTCGGCGCCGTGCCGCGTCCAGGCCGGCGGGGCCGCCGGTCGCCGCCGTCTCGGACGGCGAGGAGGTCGTCGCTCCGGCCATACCGGTCGCGGAGGCCGAGGACCTCGTCACGGACGAGGAGGAGAAGCTCGACGAGAACGTCGAGAGCGCGGAGGCAGTCGCGAGCGCCGAGACCGAGGAGCCGGCCGAGGCCGCCGCTCCTGCCGGGCGTCCGCGTCGGCGTGCGACGCGTCGGGTGTCCGCGCCCGCCGGGGCTCCGGAGGCGGCCGAGGCTGCCGAGACCGTGGTGCCGGTGGCCGCCGAGGCGCCCGCCGCGCCGGTGGCCGAGGAGAGTGCCCCCGCTGTCGAGACAGAGACCGAGGACGCGGCTCCGCGTCGCACTCGTCGCCGTGCCACGCGTCGGGTGTCCGCGCCCGCCGGGGCTCCGGAGGCGGCCGAGGCTGCCGAGACCGAGGTGCCGGTGACGGCCGAGGCGCCCACCGCGTCCGAGGCCGCCGATGAGGCGCCTGCCGCCGAGCCCGCCGTCGAGACCCCCGCGCCCGCCGCGCGTACCCGTCGCCGGGCCACCCGGCGTGCGTCCGCGCCCGAGGGTGCTCCGGAGACCGCCGAGGTTTCCGAGACCGTTGAGCCGGTGGTCGCGGAAGCGCCCGCCGAGGTCGAGACCGAGGCCGAGGACGCCGCCCCGCGTCGTGGCCGTCGGCGTACCACTCGGCGTGGCTCCGCGCCCGCCGACGCCCCCGAGGTCGAGGCCGCCGAGGCCGCCGCTCCTGTCGACGCCCCCGTCGAGGCCCCCGTAGAGGAGGCCGCGCCCCGCCGTGGCCGTCGTCGGTCCGTGCGACAGGCCGCCGCCACCGGGTTCTCCGAGCCCGCGCGGCGGTCCGCCGAGGACGAGGACGAGTCACCGCGACGGCCGGCGCGCCCCGCGGTCGCCGTGTTCCAGGCGCCCGTCTTCACCGAGCCGCAGTTCCAGACCCCGCAGCGGGCCGCCGCCGAGGCAGCCGCGGTCGCGGAGGCCGGGCAGAGCGAGCCGGAGCCGGTCGAGTCCGTCGAGCCGGTCGAGGAGATCGCCGAGGAGCAGACCGGGTCGCGGCGCCGTCGTCGTCGCCGGGGTGCCGGTGACGAGCCCGAGGTGCAGGAGGCCGCCGCCGAGACCGCCGTAGAGGAAGAGGACGCGGACGACGTCGCCGAGGACTCCGCGGAGGACGAGGCCGAGGAGACCGGGTCGCGTCGGCGTCGTCGTCGCGGTGGCCGTCGCCGTCGCAGGGGCGAGTCCGCCGAGGCGTCCGGTGACGAGTACGCCGAGGACTCCGCGGACTCTGACGAACTCGCCGCCGAGCAGGGCGACGACGCTGCCGAGCGGGACGACGAGGACGACGAGGACGCCCGTTCCGACGAGTCCGGCGGGTCCAGCTCCAGCAGCCGTCGCCGCCGTCGCCGTCGGCGCCGGGCCGGGGACTCCGCCGCCGAGGGCGAGCCCGGTGACGGTGACCCGGAGCGGACCGTCGTCAAGGTGCGCGAGCCCCGTCCGAAGGCGGAGCCGTCCGACGAGGTGCAGTCCATCAAGGGCTCGACCCGTCTGGAGGCCAAGAAGCAGCGCCGCCGTGAGGGGCGCGAGCAGGGCCGTCGGCGGGTGCCGATCATCACCGAGGCCGAGTTCCTGGCCCGCCGTGAGGCCGTCGAGCGCGTGATGGTCGTCCGGCAGAGCGGTGAGCGCACCCAGATCGGTGTCCTCGAGGACGGTGTGCTCGTCGAGCACTACGTCAACAAGGAGCAGGCCACCTCGTACGTCGGCAACGTCTACCTGGGCAAGGTCCAGAACGTGCTGCCGTCGATGGAGGCCGCCTTCATCGACATCGGCAAGGGCCGCAACGCGGTGCTCTACGCCGGTGAGGTCAACTTCGAGGCGCTCGGCATGGCCAACGGGCCGCGCCGCATCGAGTCCGCGCTCAAGTCCGGCCAGCCCGTGCTCGTCCAGGTCACCAAGGACCCGATCGGGCACAAGGGCGCCAGGCTCACCAGCCAGGTCTCCCTCCCCGGGCGCTACCTCGTGTACGTCCCCGAGGGCTCGATGACGGGCATCAGCCGCAAGCTGCCCGACACCGAGCGCGCGCGTCTGAAGACCATCCTCAAGAAGATCGTCCCCGAGGACGCGGGCGTCATCGTCCGTACGGCCGCGGAAGGCGCCTCCGAAGACGAGCTGCGCCGTGACGTCGAGCGGCTCCAGGCGCAGTGGGAGGACATCCAGAAGAAGGCGAAGAGCGGCAACGCCCCGACGCTGCTCTACGGCGAGCCGGACATGACCGTCCGGGTCGTCCGCGACATCTTCAACGAGGACTTCTCCAAGGTCGTCGTCAGCGGTGACGAGGGCTGGGAGACCATCCACGGATACGTCTCGCACGTCGCTCCCGACCTGGCCGACCGGCTGTCGAAGTGGACCTCCGAGGTCGACGTCTTCGCCACGTACCGGATCGACGAGCAGCTCGCCAAGGCGCTGGACCGCAAGGTCTGGCTGCCGAGCGGTGGTTCGCTGGTGATCGACCGGACCGAGGCGATGGTCGTCGTCGACGTCAACACCGGCAAGTTCACCGGCCAGGGCGGCAACCTGGAGGAGACGGTCACCAGGAACAACCTGGAGGCGGCCGAGGAGATCGTGCGTCAGCTGCGGCTGCGCGACCTCGGTGGCATCATCGTGATCGACTTCATCGACATGGTCCTGGAGTCCAACCGGGACCTGGTGCTCAGGCGTCTGCTGGAGTGCCTGGGCCGTGACCGGACCAAGCACCAGGTCGCCGAGGTGACCTCGCTGGGCCTGGTCCAGATGACCCGTAAGCGGGTCGGCCAGGGCCTGCTGGAGTCGTTCTCCGAGACCTGCGTCCACTGCAACGGCCGCGGTGTCATCGTGCACATGGAGCAGCCGACCTCCGCCGGTGGTGGCGGCAAGCGCAAGAAGCGCGGGCGTGGCGGTGACGGGCACGAGCACATCCACGAGGCCGTGGCCGTCGTGGAGGCGCCGGAGGAGATCGAGGTCGAGACCGAGGCCGAGGTCGCCGCGGAGGTTGCCGAGCCGATCGCGCTCGCGCCGGCTGAGTTCGCCCCTGACGAGGAGCTGTACAGCAGCGTCGCCGAGGCGGAGGCCGCGGCCACGCGCGGGCGTGGTCGCCGCAGGGCGGGCCGTCGGGCGTCGGCTCCGGCCGGGGCGCCGAGGGGTGCCGGGCGGAGGTCGGGCGGTGCCGAGGCGCCGGCCGACCTGGAGAGCCCGGTGTCCGAGGACGTCGAGGTTCCGACCGCCCAGGCCGTGCCGGCCGAGGTGGAGGCCGAGCGTCCCGTGCAGCCGGAGACGGCCGCCGAGGCGCAGGCCGAGCCGGTCGCGGTGGAGGACCCGGTCGTCGAGGCCGCTCCCGTCGCCGAGGAGGCCGCTCTGAAGGGCCGTACCCGTCGTCGCGCCACCCGCAAGGTGTCCGCGCCCGCCGGGTCGCCCGCGGGGGCGGAGACCACCGTGGTGACGGTCGCCGAGACCGCGCCGGTGACCGAGCCGCAGGCCGAACCGGCTCCGGCCGCGTCGGCCGAGCCCGAGGCGACCGCCGAGAGCGCCGCCCCGGCCCGTCCCCGTCGTCGTGCCGTCCGCAAGGCCACCGCGCCCACCGCGTCCGAGGAGGCGGCCGTCGTGGTCGTGCCCTCGGCGGAGGCCCCGGCCGAGGTGGACGAGTCCGCCGAGGAGGCGGCTCCGGCCAAGAAGACGGCCCGCAAGACGGCCAAGAAGGCCACGGCGAAGAAGGCCGCGACCAAGAAGGCCACCACCGCCAAGAAGACGGCCGCGAAGAAGACTGTCGCCAAGAAGACGACCGCGAAGAAGGCGGCGGCGAAGAAGACGGTGGCGGCCGAGCAGCAGTCGTCGGGGTCCGTCTCCACCCAGGCGGACGAGGCCTGACGGACGGTCACCGATCAGATTCAGCCGTATGGAGATCGAAATCCGCTCCCGGTTCGCCGGGGGCGGATTTCGTGCTTCTGTGGGTATTGAGTCCGACAGACAGTTGTCAACCGGTGATCGATCGTGTGAATGGCTGGTGAATCCCCGGCCTGTCCCCAGGGTTATGATGTGAGCCGAGATTGACGCTTAATTTCGACAAATAGGGATTTTCGTGAAGGCTCTCGTGCTCTCCGGGGGAGCGGGCACCCGCCTCCGCCCGATCACCCACACCTCCGCCAAGCAGTTGGTGCCGGTCGCCAACAAGCCCGTGCTGTTCTACGGCCTGGAGGCGATCGCCGAGGCCGGGATCAGCGAGGTGGGCATCGTCGTCGGCGACACCGCCGACGAGATCCGCGAGGCGGTCGGTGACGGCTCCCAGTTCGGGATCAAGGTCACCTACATCCCGCAGGACGCGCCGCTGGGCCTCGCCCACGCCGTCCTCATCGCGCAGGAGTTCCTCGGTGACGACGACTTCGTCATGTACCTCGGCGACAACTTCATCGTCGGTGGCATCACCGGTCTGGTGGACGAGTTCCGCGCCGAGCGCCCCGAGGCGCAGATCCTGCTGACCCGGGTCCCCAACCCCACCTCCTTCGGTGTCGCCGAACTCGACGGCAGCGGCCGCGTGGTGGGCCTGGAGGAGAAGCCGAAGCAGCCCAAGAGCGACCTCGCCCTCGTCGGCGTCTACCTCTTCACCCCCGCCATCCACGAGGCCGTCCGCTCCATCGAGCCCTCCTGGCGCGGCGAGCTGGAGATCACCCATGCGATCCAGTGGCTGATCGACCAGAAGCGTGACGTCCGTTCCACGACCATCTCCGGGTACTGGAAGGACACCGGCAACGTCACCGACATGCTGGAGGTCAACCGGTCGGTCCTGGAGACCGTCGACCCGGTGAACGAGGGCACGGTCGACGAGAGCAGCGAGATCATCGGCCGGGTCCGTATCGAGGCGGGCGCCAGCGTCAGTGGCAGCCGGATCGTCGGGCCTGCCATCATCGGTGCCGGCACGGTGGTCAACGACGCCTACATCGGTCCGTTCACGTCCGTCTCCGAGGACTGCCGGATCGAGGACAGCGAAATCGAGTACTCCATCGTGCTGCGCGGGTCCTCCGTGACCGGCGTGCGCCGCGTGGAGGCCTCGCTCATCGGACGTGACGTGGAGGTCACGCCCGCGCCCCGTAACCCCAAGGCACACCGGCTCGTGCTCGGTGATCACAGCAAGGTGCAGATCTCTTCATGACCACTCGGATTCTGGTGACCGGCGGTGCCGGCTTCATCGGCTCGCACTACGTCCGTACCGTGCTCGGCCCCGAGGGACCCGGTGACGTCTCGATCACCGTCCTCGACAAGCTGACGTACGCGGGCAACCCGGCCAACCTCGACGAGGTGCGCGAGCACCCCGGATTCGCCTTCGTGCAGGGCGACATCTGCGACCCCGAGCTGGTCGGCAAGCTGATGGCCGAGCACGACCAGGTGGTGCACTTCGCCGCCGAGTCGCACGTGGACCGGTCCATCGACGGCGGCGCCGAGTTCGTGCGCACCAACGTGGTCGGCACCCACACCCTCATCGACGCGGCCCACCGCGCGGGCATCAAGACCTTCGTGCACATCTCCACCGACGAGGTCTACGGCTCGATCGACGAGGGCTCCTGGCCCGAGACGCACCCGCTGGAGCCCAACTCGCCGTACTCCTCGGCGAAGGCGTCCAGCGACCTGATCGCGCTGTCGTACCACCGCACCCACGGCCTCGACGTGCGCGTGACGCGCTGCTCCAACAACTACGGGCACCACCACTTCCCCGAGAAGGTCATCCCGCTCTTCGTGACCAACCTCCTCGACGGCAAGAAGGTCCCGCTGTACGGCGACGGCGGCAACGTCCGCGACTGGCTGCACATCGACGACCACGTCCAGGGCATCGAGCTCGTGCGCACCAAGGGCCGGGCCGGCGAGGTCTACAACATCGGCGGCGGCACCGAGCTCTCCAACAAGGAGCTCACCGGGCTGCTGCTGAAGGCGTGCGGCGCCGACTGGGAGACCAGCGTCGAGTACGTCGAGGACCGCAAGGGCCACGACCGCCGCTACTCCGTCGACTGCACGAAGATCCGCGAGGAGCTCGGCTACGAGCCCCGCAAGAGCTTCGAGCAGGGCCTCGCCGAGACCGTGCAATGGTACCGCGACAACCGCGCCTGGTGGGAGCCGCTGAAGGAGCGGGCCGCGCTGTGACCGAGGCCTGGCTTGTCACCGGGGCGGGCGGCATGCTCGCCCAGGATGTCCTCGCGCGCCTCGCCGAGGCGGGGATCCCGGCCGTCGCGGCGACCCGAGCCGAGCTGGACATCACCGAACCGGCCTCCGTGCGCGCCGCGTTCGCCCGGCACCGGCCCGCTGTCGTCGTCAACTGCGCCGCCTGGACCGCCGTGGACGACGCCGAGTCCCGCGAGGACGAGGCGCTGCGGATCAACGGCGACGGACCGCGCCACCTCGCCGAGGCGTGCGCGGAGACCGGGGCCGTACTCCTGCAGGTGTCCACGGACTACGTGTTCACCGGGGACGCCGAGAAGCCGTACCCCGAGGACGCGCCCACCGGGCCGCGCAGCGCGTACGGACGCACCAAGCTGGCGGGCGAGCAGGCGGTCCTCGCCGCGCTCCCGGAGACCGGCTACGTGGTGCGCACGGCCTGGCTGTAC
Organism: Streptomyces sp. NPDC048420; assembly: GCF_040651535.1. NCBI lineage: Bacteria > Bacillati > Actinomycetota > Actinomycetes > Kitasatosporales > Streptomycetaceae > Streptomyces > Streptomyces sp. NPDC048420. The sequence goes on along the minus strand of NZ_JBEZKG010000021.1, from coordinate 135,983 downwards.
GGCGCGGGCGGCGGCAACTTCGTCCGTACGATGATCAAGCTCGAGAGCGTCAAGGACACCCTCGACGTGGTCGACGACCAGCGCGGTCAGCCCACTTGGACGGTCGATCTCGCCGACCGGCTGGTCCGCCTCGGCCAGGGCGCCCTCGCGGGCTCCGCCCCGGCCGGCGTCTACCACGGCACCAGCGGCGGCGAGACGACGTGGTTCGGCTTCACGCGGGCCATCTTCGAGCAGCTGGGCGCCGACCCGGAGCGGGTCCGCCCCACCACCAGTGCGGCCTTCGTACGGCCGGCGCCCCGGCCCGCGTACAGCGTGCTGGGCCACGATCGGTGGGCGGCGGCGGGCATCGAGCCGATCCGGGACTGGCGCGAGGCACTGACCGAGGCGTTCACCGCGCTGCTCGCGGCGGAACGGGGCTGACCGGGACGACCGTGGTGGCCGGGTCCTGCCTTGGGTCGGGGCCCGGCCACCGGCATTCCTGGCGCGTGCCGAGTACGTCGTCACCCAGGCGGGCCGGCGAGGGGCGAGCCCCGGTAGCTACTTCAGGTGGTCGACTGGCACCCAGGGGCCTACTGGCGAGTACGTAAACCTTCCGTGAACTTCCGCGAAAGCTTACGCCAGAGCATTTAAATGAGTAACTTCGCCGGAAACAAGAACACCCGAACCCCTCGAAAGGCCGCTTCAGTGGACCGTCATGAACTCCTGCGTGGACTGCACCGAGTCTACCGGCCGCGAAACTACCTGGAGATCGGCGTCAACGACGGCCGCAGCCTGGCACTTTCGCGCGTCGCGTCCGTCGCGATCGACCCCGCCTTCAAGGTGGTGACGTCGCTCAGCTGCGACGTCCACCTGGTCCAGTCGACCAGTGACGACTTCTTCGCCCGCAAAGACCCGTTGGTGCACCTGCGCCGTGGCCGTAACCCCTTCCGCGCCCTCGCCCGCCGCGACCCGCTGGGGGTCCTCGGCGGCGATCCCACGCTGGAACTGTCCTTCATCGACGGCATGCACCTCTTCGAGTACGCGCTGCGCGACTTCATGAACGTGGAGCGCCACTCGCGCTGGTCCAGCGTGATCGTGCTCGACGACATGCTGCCTCGCGACGTCGACGAGGCGGCGCGCGACCGGCACACCAAGTACTGGACGGGCGACGTCTACAAGGTGGTGACCGTGCTGCGCAAGTACCGCCCCGATCTGACGGTGCTCGAGATCGACACCGCGCCGACCGGCGTCGCCGTGGTCTTCGGAGCCGATCCGCAGAACACGGTGCTCAAGGAGGCTTACGACGACATCATCAAGGAGTACGTCACCCCGGACCCGCAGCCGGTCCCGGAAGAGGTGCTCGTGCGCAAGAACGCCGTGCAGCCCGAGGCGCTGCTGAAGGCGGACTTCTGGCCGGCCCTGGCCCGGGCCCGGAACCTGCGCCGCCCGCGCGCGGGCTTCGAGAAGGTGCGCGGGCAGATCGCCGCGCTGGGCGGCTGAGCGGCTCGCAGAGCGACGAGAGGGGCCTCGCGGACACACTCCCCGCGAGGCCCCTTCTCATGCGCTCTCAGGCGCGTTCCGCGGCCCTCAGCCGCGCAACTGCGCCTGGTAGGCCCGGCACGCCTCGTACGACGGCAGCAGACCCTTCGCCTCGGCCTCGGCCAGGGTCGGCGCCGCGGAGTCCTTGTCGGACAGGACCGGTGTCAGGCCCGACGGCCACTCGATGCCCAGCTCGGGGTCGAGCGGGTGGATGCCGTGTTCGCGCTGCGGGGCGTACCCCTCGGAGCACAGGTAGACCACGGTCGCGTCGTCGGTCAGCGCCATGAAGGCGTGCCCGAGCCCCTCGGAGAGATAGACGGAGTGGTGGTCCACGTCGTCCAGGCGCACGGCCTCCCACTGCTTGTACGTGGGGGAGCCGGTGCGGATGTCGACGATGACGTCCAGCACCGCGCCGCGTACGCACTTCACGTACTTGGCCTGGCTGGGCGGCACGTCGGCGAAGTGGATGCCGCGCAGGGTGCCGCGGCTGGAGACCGAGCAGTTGGCCTGGGCCAGCTTCAGGCCGTGGCCCGTGGACTCCGCGAAGTCCGCTCCCTTGAACCACTCGTGGAAGCTCCCGCGAGCGTCTGGAAAGACCTTCGGTTCGTGCACCCAGGCGCCGGCGATTCCGAGCTCCCGCATGGTGATCACTCCTCAACTGTGCTGCATGTCCGTGGTGATGCCGGCCGTGTCCGTCCGGGGCGTGCCGGTCAGGCGACCAGTTTCGCGGCGAGCCTACGGATCTTCTTGCGGGCGGGGGCGGGAAGCCTGCGGACGACCGGGCCGCCGACGGCGCGCAGCTTGCGCCGTACGGCCGCCTTGCGCCGTATGGTCACCTCCGCGCGCACGATCTGGGCGTCGACGAGCGGAAGACCGTCGTCGAGCTGCAGCCGCCCGTTGCCGTCGACCTTCACCGCGCACAGCGCCAGGGCGGGGTTCTTCTCGCCGTCCAGCCTCACGGAGAGGTCCCAGCTGCCGGCGGGTACACCCTTCGGGCGGAGGGGGAGGGAGATGTGGGCGAGGCCGGCGGCGGGGCGGACCTCGGCGGGCAGCGTGTACGTACGGCCGTCCGCGGAGCTCAGGACCAGCTCGGTCTTCATCGGAGCGGTCTTCTGGCGGGCGAACATGTCGAGCCGGAGCTCCGGTCGGCTGCCGGGCATCCGCAGTACAGGGCGGCCTTCGAGGTACGTCGCCAGTCGCTTGCTGCGGCGGGCGACATCGAGGGTGAGGTTGCCGTGCGGGTCGGTGAAGTACGGGATGACCGGGCGGGAGGGGGAACCGAGCAGCGCGGGCCGGCAGTCCTGGTCGACGTGTGCGGCGCGGTCGGCACCCAGGCGGGCCTTGCGGACCACACCGAGACCGCGGACCGGGACCCAGATGTCCCAGAACCCGCGGGAGACGGGGCCGCGGCCCTTGCCGCCCTGCGGATTGACGTGGCCGGTGCCGCGCATGACGACCTCGCAGGCGTCGTCGCCCAGGTCCTCGACGGTGGAGGTGTACTTCGCGGGGCAGGCCCACTCGACGGCCGTCTCGCGGTTGCGCAGGGACATCTCCGCCTTGAAGCCGGTGATCTCGTCCGTGACGTCGACCAGCTCGCCGTCCTTCAGCACTCCCTCGGTGAACTCGGGGTGCAGGAAGAGCCGGCCGTCGCGGCGCAGCAGCTTGAGCGGTTCGTTGTTCTCACCGTGGACGAGCCGGGCGCTGACCGTGACGGCCAACCTGCCGTCGGCCTGCCAGGCGACGTTCTCCAGCCGGGCCGTTCCCTTGACGGAGGCGGCGAAGCGGGCGATCCGCACCAGGCCCTCGCGGTCGTCGCGGCGCAGCAGCGTGGACCGGACACGGCTGAGAGCACCGAGCCCGTCGTGCACGCCGTCTCCCATGAAGTCCTCGGCCAGCGGCTGCACGGCTTCGACCATCTCGTCGAGATAGGCCGGGTCGTACTTGAGGACGGAGGGTTCGCTGAGTCGGCCGAGCATCTCCACCCGGTAGAACCGGCGCAGCAGCAGGTCCCGGAATTCGCCGGGTTCGGTGTTGGCGACGACTACGTCGAGGACCTCGCGGAGGTTTCCGTAGTAGCCGGACGGGACGATCTTGGCGGATCCCGCGTTGTTCCCGTCGTCGCGCTTCGAGTAGTAGTAGCAGGTGTAACTGCCGAGGATGGAGACGACCTTCGCGGGGAAGTACGCCTCCATCATGTACAGCTGGTCCTCCAGGCGCCGCTTGCCCTCGGGATAGGCGATGTTGTTCTCCCGGAGGAACTCCGTGCGGAACATCTTGTGCGGCGTGAGGCTGTCGTACAGCGGCGCGTCCTTGAGGCTGCACTTCTCCCGGTCCACGCGGAAGACACCGTGCGGGACGCCGCGGAAGTTGCTGGCCACCTTGCCGATGACGATGTCAGAGCCGTTGCGGTGCCCCATGTCGTACATCCGGCGCAGAGCGTCGGAGGCGAGGTAGTCGTCCTGGTCGAGGAACTGCACGTACTCCCCGGCCGCCTCGCTCACACCGATGTTCCTCGGCTTCCCGGGCCAGCCGGAGTTCGGTATGTGAATCACCCGGAAATGCGGGTGCTCCTTGGCCAGGGCGTCCAGCTCGGCGGGAGTGTCGTCGGTCGACCCGTCATCGACGAAGAGCACCTCGAATTCGTCCGAAGGCAGGGTCTGTCGCAACAGCGAGTCAATACAAGGCTTGATGTACTTCCCTGGGTTGTACACCGGGATGATGACGCTCACCTTGGTCGGCATCTGCTGTTTTCTCCTGTCGGAAGCCCTGAGAGGGTTACCCTTGCATGTATGCGGGGCGACCAGTGGGTGTATGGCCGGAGTCACAGAGTATCCGCAGGCGTTTCGGGTATGCGAACAGACTTCTGACGTCGAGCCGGGAGCCGGGAGCCCTCGGTTTGACCGGGCCTGGGACGGCCCGTAACCTTGACCGTCGGCATGTCCATCGTGTCTGCCACGTCCCCGTAAACCTCTTCCTTCCGGGTACTCCGGTGTCCGGGAGAGGTCGCCCGTGCTCTTGGCCGGGCGGCTGGCCTTCGGGGATGCCGTTCTTCGAGTGAGAGTGAGATCCGCGTGTACGCCATCGTGCGCAGCGGTGGTCGCCAGCACAAGGTTGCTGTCGGCGACATCGTTGAGGTTGACAAGATTTCCACTGCCAAGGTTGGCGACACGGTCGAGCTCTCGACCCTGCTCGTTGTCGACGGCGACGCTGTGACCAGCGACCCGTGGGTCCTGGCCGGCATCAAGGTCCAGGCCGAGGTCGTGGACCACCACAAGGGCGTCAAGATCGACATCCTTCGCTACAAGAACAAGACCGGCTACCGCCGTCGTCAGGGCCACCGCCAGCAGTACACGGCGATCAAGGTCACTGAGATCCCCGCGGCTGCGAAGTAAGGGACTGAGGAGAGATGGCACACAAGAAGGGCGCATCGTCCACCCGTAACGGTCGTGACTCCAACGCTCAGCGCCTCGGCGTGAAGCGCTTCGGTGGTCAGGTCGTCAGCGCGGGCGAGATCCTGGTCCGCCAGCGCGGCACCCACTTCCACCCGGGTGCGGGCGTCGGCCGTGGCGGCGACGACACGCTGTTCGCGCTGAACGCCGGTGCGGTGCAGTTCGGCACCCACCGTGGCCGCAAGGTCGTGAACATCGTTCCGGTCGCCTGAGCTCAGGCCTAGACCGAACTTTTCGCGAGGCGGACCTCACTTCCCTGGTGGGAAGGCGGGTCCGCCTTTCGCGTGTTACGCCAGTAGTACCCATGACGTTTTTGGAGGCACCGAACCATGACCACCTTCGTGGACCGCGTCGAACTGCATGTCGCCGCGGGTAACGGAGGTCACGGCTGTGCCTCCGTCCACCGTGAGAAGTTCAAACCGCTCGGTGGACCCGACGGTGGCAACGGCGGCCGGGGCGGGGACGTGATCCTCACCGTCGACCAGTCCGTGACCACGCTGCTCGAGTACCACCACTCACCGCACCGCAAGGCCACCAACGGCAAGCCCGGTGAGGGCGGCAACCGCTCCGGCAAGGACGGCCAGGACCTGGTCCTGCCGGTGCCGGACGGCACGGTGGTCCTCGACAAGGCGGGCAACGTCCTCGCCGACCTGGTCGGACACGGCACCTCCTACGTCGCCGCCCAGGGCGGCCGCGGCGGCCTCGGCAACGCGGCGCTGGCCTCCGCCCGCCGCAAGGCCCCCGGGTTCGCGCTGCTCGGCGTCCCCGGCGACCTCCAGGACATCGTCCTGGAGCTCAAGACCGTCGCCGACGTGGCGCTGGTGGGCTACCCGAGCGCGGGCAAGTCCTCGCTGATTTCCGTCCTTTCGGCGGCCAAGCCGAAGATCGCCGACTACCCGTTCACCACCCTCGTTCCCAACCTGGGCGTGGTGACCGCGGGCGAGACCGTCTACACCATCGCCGACGTGCCGGGCCTGATCCCGGGCGCCAGCCAGGGCAAGGGCCTGGGCCTCGAGTTCCTGCGGCACGTGGAGCGCTGCAGCGTCCTCGTGCACGTCCTGGACACCGCCACCCTGGAGTCCGAGCGCGACCCGGTCTCCGACCTCGACATCATCGAGGCGGAGCTCAGGGAGTACGGCGGCCTCGACAACCGTCCCCGCATCGTCGTCCTGAACAAGATCGACGTACCGGACGGCAAGGACCTCGCCGAGATGGTGCGGCCGGATCTGGAGGCGCGGGGCTACCGGGTCTTCGAGGTGTCCGCGGTCGCCCACATGGGGCTGAAGGAGCTGTCCTTCGCGCTCGCCGACCTGGTCGGCAGGGCGCGGGCCGCGAAGCCCAAGGAGGAGGCGACCCGCATCGTCATCCGGCCCAAGGCCGTGGACGACGCCGGCTTCACCGTGGTCCGCGAGGAGGACGGCCTGTTCCGGGTGCGCGGCGAGAAGCCGGAGCGCTGGGTGCGGCAGACCGACTTCAACAACGACGAGGCCGTCGGCTATCTCGCCGACCGCCTCAACCGCCTCGGTGTGGAAGAGGCGCTGATGAAGGCGGGCGCCCGTTCGGGTGACGGCGTCGCCATCGGACCCGAGGACAACGCGGTCGTCTTCGACTGGGAGCCGACCGTGATGGCCGGTGCCGAGATGCTCGGCCGGCGTGGCGAGGACCACCGCTTCGAGGAGCCCCGGCCCGCGGCCCAGCGCCGCCGGGACCGGCAGGCCGAGCGGGACGAGGCGTCAGAGGAGTTCGACGACTTCGAGCCCTTCTGAGCGGCGCGGGAAAGGTTCTGACGGCCCGGCTCACGACATCGTCGTGGGCCGGGCCGTCCATGTGGGTGACATGAACGGGGCCGGGTCCGCCGGCTTTGCCAACCAGAACCCAAAAGATCGTCAGTCGGCGGTGTCCTGAAGGCCGTTGCGCCGGAACCACGTTCATCATGTGGTTCGCGAGTCGCAACGGCTCTTCTGTTGTCTACCTGTTTGTCATGTACGCGAAAGCCCTGGTTCAACGCACGGATCACCCCGAAGCGTGAGCTTCCGGGGTGTCCAAGGGGTAAGCGACGCAAGGGAGTTCGCCCATGTACGGAGCAGCATCACCCGGCCGACGCCGCTTTCTGACCGCAGGCGCCGCCGCGCTCGCCGCCGCCTCCGCCCAGCTGTGGCTGCCGGGCACCGCGCGAGCAGCGGAGACCCCGCTGCCCGACGGTGTGTTCAGCCTCGGCGTGACCTCGGGCGACCCGCTGCCGGACGGCATCGTGCTGTGGACGCGGCTCGCCCCCGACCCCCTGAACGGCGGAGGCATGCCCGACAGGGCCGTGCCGGTCGAGTGGGAACTCGCCGAGGACGAGCGCTTCAGGAAGGTCGTCCGCCGGGGCACGGCCCAGGCCCTGCCCGCATACGGGCACAGCGTCCACGTCGATGTACGGGGTCTGCGCGCGGGCTGTACGTACTGGTACCGCTTCCGCGCCCACGGCCAGCTCTCGCGCACCGGCCGCACCCGCACCGCCCCCGCCCGCAACAGCTCCGGCAGCAACCTCCGGGTCGCGCTCGCCTCCTGCCAGAACTGGCAGCACGGCTACTTCACGCCGTACGCCGACATGCTGGACCAGGACCCCGACGTCGTGGTGTTCGTCGGCGACTACATCTACGAGTCGGCACCGTCGTCGACGGCCCTGCGCCGGCACGAGGGCACGGGGGAGCCGTACAGCCTCGTGCAGTACCGCAACCGGTACGCCCAGTACCGCACCGACCCGGACCTCGCCGAGATGCACGCGAACGCGCCCTGGGTGGTCACCTTCGACGACCACGAGATCGACAACGACTGGGCCGGCGAGATTCCGCAGGACCCCGACAAGCAGCCGCACGACGCCTTCGTGGCCCGGATCACGGCGGCCTACCAGGCGTTCTACGAGCACATGCCGGTACGCGCCACCGCCGTCCCGAACGGCCCGCACATCCAGATGTACCGGCGCCTGGATTTCGGCCGCCTGGTCCGGATGAACGTGCTCGACACCCGGCAGTTCCGCAGCGACCAGGTCACCAGCCAGGCCGCCGCCCAGGACCCCTCGCTCACCATGCTCGGCGCCGAGCAGAAGCAGTGGCTGCTCGACGGACTGCACGGCTCACCGGCCCGCTGGAACCTCATCGCCTCGCAGATCATGATGGCCGAGACCGACATCCTGCCCGGCGAGGGCAAGCTCTGGTACTACGACGCCTGGGACGGCTACCAGGTCGAACGCAACGCCCTGATGGCGGACTTCCGGAGCGTGCGCAACCCGGTCGTGCTCTCCGGCGACCGCCACTTCACGATGATCAGCGACCTCAAGGAGGACTTCGCCGACCCGTCCTCGCGGGTGGTCGGCGCCGAGTTCGTCGGTACGTCGGTCTCCAGCAACGGCGATCAGGACCAGGCCGCCTTCCACGCCCAGTGGGACCCGCTGCTGGCCGACAACCCGCACTGGAAGGTCATCGACGCCCACCGCGGCTACCACCTCTTCGACATCGACCGGCACGGCATCGACGCGCAGGTGCGGGTCGTGGACACCGTGGTCGGGCCGCAGGCCGTGCCGAGCACGATCGCGCGGCTGCGGGTGGACTCGGGCAGGCCCGGAGTCCGTCTGGTATGAGCAGGGTGGCCGAGAGGGGCGCGGTCCTCATGGACTGTTACGAGAGACGACCTTCCGGTGAGCGGCGCCACCGCTCCGCTGCCCGCGGGCAGGCGCCTGCTGCACATCGGCTCCCACAAGACGGCACGACCTCCGTCCAGGGCGCGCCTACCGAGAAGCACGGGATCCGCCTGCTGGGACTGGTCGAGGCCACCGAGGACGACGACACGATCGCGCGGATCGTCGAGCAGTTCCTCGGGCTGCCCGAGAATCTCCTCCAGCCCGTTCCGGACACCGCGAATCGTTCTCTTACCCTCGCCGAGACCGAAATGCTGCGGAATCTTAACAAGGAATTCCGCGGCAATGGACTGCCCGGCGAGTTGTATTCCAAGCTCGTTCCGCCACGGCGCGGTCATGCATATGAAGAACGCGTGCAGCCCCTCCCTCGAGGACGTGAAGATACTCACGCCCGAGCGGGCCGCCCCGGGCTCCTGTCCGCCGTACCGACGGCACCCGCCCTGGACGGGATCCGGCCCGGGCGCTGCACTGTCACCGCTACCGGCAGTGCAAGATGAATGACAGGTAGCGCGTACATATGCAGTGAACGGCGGTCACCTTGCACTGCGGTAACCGCAAGTGGGACCATTTCCTCGTTCCCTGTCGCCCCGAGGTAGGTCTTCTGTGTCCCAGCACATCGCCAAGCCCCGTACCACCGCAGTGATCCTGGCCGGTGGTACCGGTCAGCGCGTGGGTCTCTCGATCCCCAAGCAGCTGCTGAAGATCGCCGGCAAGGCAGTCATCGAGCACACCCTGACCACCTTCGAGAAGGCCGACTCCATCGACGACATCATCGTCCTGATGGCGCCGGGTTACGTGCCCGACATAGAGAAGATCGTCGCCAAGGCCGGGTTCACGAAGGTCAAGAAGATCATTGAGGGTGGCTCCACCCGGAACGAGACCACCGAGCGCGCCATCGCCGCCCTCGGTGAGGGCCTGTCCGAGGGCGAGGACCTCAACGTCCTGTTCCACGACGCCGTACGCCCGCTGCTCTCGCGGCGCGTGATCGACGACTGCGTGGTCGCCCTCGAGCGCTTCCAGGCGGTCGACGTCGCCATCCCGTCCGCGGACACCATCATCGTCACGCGCACGCACGGCGAGGACGGCGAGTTCATCACCGAGATCCCGGACCGCTCCCGGCTGCGCCGCGGCCAGACCCCGCAGGCCTTCAAGCTGTCCACCATCAGGCGGGCCTACGAGGTCGCCGCCGGTGACCCCAACTTCCAGGCCACGGACGACTGTTCGGTCGTACTCAAGTACCTGCCGGACGTGCCGATCCACGTCGTCGCGGGTGACGAGTACAACATGAAGGTCACCCAGCCCGTCGACGTCTTCATCGCCGACAAGCTCTTCCAGCTCGCCTCGACCGCGACCCCCGAACAGGTCAGCGACGAGGCCTACCGCGAGCTGCTCACCGGCAAGACCATCGTCGTCTTCGGCGGCTCCTACGGCATCGGCAAGGACATCGGCGAACTCGCCGAGTCCTACGGCGCCAAGGTGTACGCGCTGGGTCGCTCCACCACCGGCACCCACGTCGAGAACCCGGAGGAGGTCGACGACGCGCTGTCCAAGGCGTACGCCGAGACCGGGCGCATCGACTACGTCGTCAACACCGCGGGCGTGCTGCGCATCGGCAAGCTCGCGGAGACCGACAACGCCACCATCGAGGAGGCGCTGAAGGTCAACTACCTGGCCCCGGTGCAGATCGCGCGGTCGAGCTACAAGTACCTGGCGGAGACCAAGGGCCAGCTGCTGCTGTACACCTCCAGCAGCTACACCCGCGGCCGTGCCGAGTACAGCCTGTACTCCTCGACCAAGGCGGCGATGGTCAACCTGACGCAGGCCCTGTCCGACGAATGGGCGGGTGACGGCGTCCGGGTGAACTGCATCAACCCGGAGCGCACCGCCACGCCCATGCGCACCAAGGCCTTCGGCCAGGAGCCCGCGGGCAGCCTGCTGTCCTCCGAGGCGGTGGCCCGCACCTCCCTCGACGTGCTGCTCTCCGAACTGACCGGCCACGTCATCGACGTCCGCCAGCAGGACCCGACGGCCTCCGCGGGCCAGGCGTCCGGCTTCGAGCAGGCGCTGGCCAGTGTCCTGGACCGTCAGGACGGCGTGGCATAATCAAGGCCAAATAGTCTTCTGTTATTCAGGCCTCTGTGGCTGCCCGTTCATGGCGCATTCGCAGGGGCCTGAATCCGTAAGCCGCCTGAATCCACAACCAACCGGCATCCCTCCCAGAGCAGGTTTTCAGTGATAAGCACCGCTATTCGCGTCGCCCGGGTGGGCAGCGCGGCCGAGCTGGCCGCGGCGGTCCTCATGCTGGCGGGCTTCCCCGCCGTCATGGTGGCCGCACTCATCCCGAGCGTTCCCGCCTTCGCGGCCGCGACCGCCGTGACATACCTTGCGGACCACTATCTGCACCGCCAGGGCAGTTATCTGGTCAACCGCCTCAGCAAGGTGCGCGCCGGCCTGTCGATCCGATTCCTGATCAGACAGCTCCTGCTGATCCTGCTGCTGGCCCGGATGAACCTCTCCGACGGTCTGATCTTCTACGGCGCGACGGCCTGCTTCATCGCGTTCTACGGCCTCCAGGCCCCGCACGGCGCACTGGTCACCCTGATCCGCAACCGCCGCCGGCTGCCCGTCGCCACCCGCAACGTCGACCTGGCCTCCCGCATCCGCATCCCGGACGCCCCGCCGATGGGTCTGCTCAACCGGTCCGCCGAGAAGATGCTCCACCTCGACCTCGCGGCCGTGGTCGGCATACTCGTCGCCGCCCAGCTGGACTCGGAGCTGCCCGCCTTCATCGGTATCGGCGTGACCATCGCGCTCGGCTCCCTCTACGTCCTCGCGCTGACGCCGTACGTGCGCGGCAAGCGGATTCCGCCGAACGCCGACAAGGTGCTCGCCGAGGTCGACGACTGGCTGCGCGAGTACAAGCCGGAGACCGTGCTCTACTTCTCCGGCTCCAAGGACTCCGCCTACCAGGTCAACATGTGGCTGGAGACCATGGAGCAGCTGGACTCCAGGCCGCTGATCATCCTGCGTGAACGCGTCATCCTGCAGAACCTCGCGCCCACCACGGTCCCCGTCATCTGCGTGCCCGGAGGGGTGCACCTGATGAACATGGACCTGTCCACGGTGCGGGTCGCGCTGTACGCGGCGAACGTCGGCAAGAACATCCACCTGCTGCGCGTCCCCACCATGAAGCACGTCTTCATCGGACACGGCGACAGCGACAAGCTGGCGAGCGTCAACCCGTACAGCAAGGCGTACGACGAGGTGTGGACCGCGGGCCGGGCCGGCCGCGACCGCTACGCCATCGCCGACGTCGGCGTCCGCGACGAGGACATCGTCGAGGTCGGCCGCCCGCAGCTGGCACCGATCCAGACCTGGCAGGGTGTGCCGGACGGTCCCCGCGGCGGAGCCGCTGATGGACGCTGCCCCACCGTGTTGTACGCGCCCACCTGGGAGGGCTGGGACGGCGACCCGGGCAACACCTCGCTGATGCTGGCCGGCGAGAACATCGTGAAGAAGCTGCTGAAGGCCGACCCGCCGGTGCGGGTCCTCTACAAGCCGCACCCCTTCACCGGCACGGTCCTCGCCAAGGCGGGCGCCGCGCACCAGAAGGTCACCGCCCTGATCGAGCAGGCGGCGGCCGAGCGTGCCACCGACGCCCGCTTCCAGGCCGACGCGGCCGCGATGGCCGCGGCCAAGGCCGAGCTGGCCCGGATCGAGGCCCGGCTCGCCGTCCTCGTCGGCAGCGGCGGCGGCGACAAGGGCGACGAGGCCGAGGCCACGCGGGACGGCGTGGTCGACGTGGCCAGGTACGAGGAGATCGCCCGGCTGCGCGGCGAGTGGAACGACGCGTACTGGCGCTCCTTCCCGGTGTGGGAGCACCGGGTGGTCACCGGCCCCGAGCCGCGGCTGTTCGACTGCTTCAACGTCTCCGACGCGATGGTCTCCGACATCTCCAGCGTGGTCTCCGACTTCCTCGCGAGCGGCAAGCCGTACGCGGTGACGGACTCCGCCGAGCTGGGCGTGGAGGAGTTCAAGCGCCAGAACACCGCGGTGCGCGCGGCCACGATTCTGTCGAACAACGCCACCGAGCTGGGCGAGCTGCTGGACGCGGTCCGCGACCCGGCGGGCGACCCGCTGGCCGAGGACCGGGTGGAGCTCAAGCAGTACCTGCTCGGTCCCGACGAGCCCCCCTCCATCGCCCAGTTCAACACCGCGGTGGCGAACCTCGCGATCAAGGCCGAGGCACGCAACGTCGGCCAGGAGTCACGGGCGGCGGCCGGGGCGACGGAGGCGACTGAGCCCATGGAGGCGACGGAGGCGACTGAGGCGACGACCAAGGCCTGACCTCCACTTCGTAAAGAAAGGGCCCGGTTTTCGGGGGTGATCCCGAAAACCGGGCCCTTCTTGCGTATGTCCCCGTGCCGGATGCAACCTTTTCCCCCGGTCGGCCGTCTAGGGGTTTGCCCCTGAGTGGACTTGGGGGGAACAGACCGTAACTGGGGGAGAAGTGACCGTTGCGCAGCCTGATGTGACCGTTGTCATCGGGGCGTACGAAGCGATGCCGTACCTCGTCGAGTGCCTGGCCTCCGTCGAGGCGCAGACCCTCGGCCCGTCGCGCATCGAGGTCATCGCGGTCGACGACGGCTCGGCGGACGGCACCGGGGAGTACCTGGAGGAGTTCGCCGCCCGCACGCCCCTCGACATGACGGTCGTCCGCCAGGACAACTCCGGCGGCCCGAGCGGCCCGCGCAACGTCGGTCTGGGCAAGGCCACCGGGCGGTACGTCTTCTTCCTGGACGCCGACGACCGGCTCGGCCCCGAGGCCCTGCAGCGGATGGTCGCGATGGCCGACCGCAACGGCACGGATGTCGTCCTCGGCCGGGTCGAGGGCGTCAACCGCAAGCCGCCCACGTCGATGTGGGGGCAGAGCCTGGAGCGCACCGACGTCTTCTCCTCCAACATCAAGTTCACGCTGAGCGCGCAGAAGCTGTTCCGCCGCGATTTCCTCACCCGGCACGACATGCGCTTCGACGAGTCCCTGTGGACCGGCGAGGACGCCGTGTTCACCATGGAGGCCTATCTGCGGGCCGACGGCGTCTCCGTGATCGCCGACCACACCTGCTACTACCTGGTGGGCCGCGAGGACGGCAAGCACGTCACGAAGACCGGCAGCCACACCCTGCGCTTCGACTCGGCACGTGCCCTCATGACCCTGATCGCCGACATGGTCCCGCCGGGAGCGAGACGCGACGCGCTGATGGTCCGCCCCTTTCTCGTCACCCTGCTTCCGCAGTTCGGCCCGAAGTTCCTGAAGGACACCGAGGCGGTCCGCGAGGAGAAGCTGGCCCTGGCGAAGCCGCTGGTCGACGCGTACTGGACGGGTGAGGTGGCCCACCGCCTGCGGGTCCATGAGCGGCTGCGGCTCCAGCTGGTGGCGATGGGCCGGCCGGATCTCCTGGTGGAGGTCCTGGAGTTCATGAACGCGAAGAAGACGCCGGAGGCGGTGCTGGAGAAGGGCGGCCGCCGGGTGTACTTCGCCTACCCGTTCTTCCGCGACCGGTCGACGGGCCTCCCGGACTCCCTTTATCTGGCTGAGCCGCGGGAAGCCCGAGAGGTGCCGGGCTACCGGGAGGTCGGCGCGGACCAGTTGCTGCGGCGAGCGGTCCGCAAAGCGCGAAGGGTCCTCACTTCAGCAGGGTGAGTGTCCCGGAAGCCGACACGGTCTCCTCGTCCCGCCGCTGCCCGGGGACCCTCCGCCTCTCGGCCGCCGCACACAGTGCCCGTACGGCCAGGTCGAACCGTTCCTGCGAAGAAGGCTCGTCCGGCCCCAGCAACCGCCGCTTCAACTCGGCCCGCGCACCCGCGAGTTCGTCCCGCTCCGGATGACGTACCGCATCCAGCAGCGCGGCCACCCCCACCGCGTCCGGCGTCAACACCGTCGCCGCCCCGGCGGTGGGGAACGCCGTACGGAACGCTGATTCCGTGAGCCCGCTCGTGTTGGCGACCGCGTACGGCTTACCGCTCGCCAGGAAGTCGCTGACCACGCTCGACACGTCGCTGACCAGCAGGTCGGCCCGGTTGAAGCAGGCGTACAGCGCGGGCCGGGCGTCGGTGACGACCTGGTGCTCCCACTCCGGCAGCGAGGCCCAGTACGCGCGCTCCCAGGCCGCGGTCGCCCGGGCCACCGCTCGGGAGCGGCCCGGCTCCGGCGTGGACTGGAGCAGCATCCGCTCGACGGAGTCCGCGGCGGCCCGGAAGGACGCGGTGGTGAGCTGGTCCAACTCATGCGTCCTTCGGGCGAGTTCACCGGTGTCGGCGGGCCGTTCCCCCGTCCGCTCCCGGTTCGCCGCCCGCACCAGCTCACGGATCCGTCGGTCCGCCGCACCCGCCCGCGGATCCACCGACCCGGTCAGCGGATGCGGCTTGTACAGCAGCCGTACCCCGGGGTCCGCCAGCAGCGCCCGTACGAGGTTCTCGCCGGCCTCGATCACCGAGGTGTTGCCGGGGTTGCCGTCCCAGCCCTCCCAGGTCGGCGCGTACAGCACGTCCGTGTACGGTCCGGTCGGCGGTCCCGCGTACGGCCGTACGGCGTCCAGCTGCGGGCGGCCGATCTCCACCACGTCCTTGTCCTCGACACCGACCTCGGCCGCCGCGTACCGCTCGCGGGCCGCGGGGCCGGCCACCCACACCTCGTCGTAGGCCTTCGCGTACGGGTTGCAGGAGGACAGCTTGTCGCTCTCGCCGTGGTTGACGAAGGTGTGCCGGATCGTCGGGATGCGCAGGACCTGGGAGGTCTTGCCGGAGTTCGAGGGGTGGATGAGGACCTGGAGCGTGGACTGCTCGAGGCGCAGCAGCGTGGAGACCTTCGGCAGGCAGACGATCGGGACGTCGGTCGCGGCGATCTTCTGCATCATGAACCGCTCGCGCAGCACGATGACCGGCTTGCCGTGAAGCTTCGCGAGCGGCTCCAGCCACATGTTGGCCTGGTAGGCGGAGGAGGCGCCGCCGGAGAAGTACAGGCCGACGGTGGGCCGGTACTCGGCCAGCCACGCGTCGAACCAGTCCAGCACCTCACGCTCACCGGCCGGCCGACGGCTCGGCAGCAGTCGTACGAGAAGGTCCGCCAGGCCCATGAGCGCGAGCCCGAGGGACATGGCGATACCGAAGGCCGCGCAGAGGGGCTCGCCGGTGGCCGCGGTGACCAGCAGACCCGCCGTGGCGGGCAGGCCGTGGACCAGGAGGCGGGGGCCGGGGCGGCGCAGCAGGGCGGGCGGGGCCGCGGTCAGGCGGAGTGCGGAGGCGTCGATGTTGCGGGTGAGGACCGGGAGCGTGCGGGTGCGGCGGACCAGGACGGAGGCCGCCTGGATCGCGCAGTGCAGGGCGTAGAAGGCGAGCAGACCGGCCACCAGCACGGTGTACGCCGTCTCCTCGTCCTCCGGGGTCAGCCGCAGCAGGCCGAAGACCAGCAGCAGGTCGCGCAGGACGTGCCGCACGGTGACGTCCGCGTGGGTCTTGGCGAACAGGGACACCATGCCGCGCTGCCAGCGGTGCAGAACGCCCTCGACGGCCAGGGAGGCGACCGTCGCGGCGAGCAGCAGCGGGACGTGCGGGCGCAGGGCGGCGACGGCCTGGGCGACGACGGCGGCTGCCAGGACGGCGGCGACGAGCACTCTCGTCACGGTCTGCCGGCCCGGCAGCCGCAGCGCGGACCGGAGGCGGGGGAGGGGTTTTCGCACGGGGGTCACTCCAGGGTCGTCGCGAGACGGACGCCTTGGTTAACGCGTGCCGACGTCCTGACGACACGCGTGTGTCCTGCGTGGGCGGGGTCACCGGGCGCCGGGTCCGGGGATCGGACGGACGCGCGCCGCCGCGTCCCCTTCGCGTACATTGCGAGCGAGGTACCCACAGTGGCGCGAGGGGACAGGACACAAGGTGGCAGGGGCAAGGCAGGCCGTGGGCGAGGCCCGCAGGATCGTCGTCAAGGTGGGTTCCTCGTCGCTGACCACCGCCTCCGGCGGCCTCGACGCCGACCGGGTCGACGCGCTCGTCGACGTCCTCGCCAAGAGCCGCAGCGGGGGCGAACGCGAGATCGTCCTCGTCTCCTCCGGAGCCATCGCCGCCGGACTCGCCCCGCTGGGGCTGCGCCGCCGCCCGAGGGACCTGGCCCGCCAGCAGGCCGCCGCCAGCGTCGGCCAGGGCCTGCTCGTCGCCCGCTACACCGCCTCCTTCGCCCGCTACGGCGTCCGCGTCGGCCAGGTGCTGCTGACCAGCGACGACATGAGCCGCCGCGCCCACCACCGCAACGCCTCGCGCACCCTCGACAAGCTCCTCGCGATGGGGGCCTTCCCGATCGTGAACGAGAACGACACCGTCGCCACCGACGAGATCCGCTTCGGTGACAACGACCGACTCGCCGCGCTGGTGGCCCACCTGGTCCACGCCGACCTGCTGGTCCTGCTCTCCGACATCGACGGCGTCTACGACGGCGACCCCAGCAGGCCGGGGACCTCGCGGATAGCGGAGGTGCGGGGACCGGAGGACCTGGCGGGCGTCGAGATCGGCAGCGCAGGGAAGGCCGGAGTCGGCACCGGCGGCATGGTCACCAAGGTCGAGGCCGCCCGGATCGCGGCCGCCGCCGGCATCCCCGTGGTGCTGTCCAGCGCGATCCACGCGGCCGAGGCGCTGTCCGGCGGCGACACCGGCACCTACTTCCACCCCGCCGACAAGCGCTCCGCCGACCGGCTGCTGTGGCTGCAGCACGCGTCCACCCCGCAGGGCGCGCTGACCCTGGACGACGGCGCGGTGAAGGCGGTCGTCGACCGCCGCAAGTCGCTGCTGCCGGCCGGGATCGCCTCCGTCGAGGGCGAGTTCGTCGCGGGCGACCCCGTCGAACTGCGGGACGGCACCGGGCACGCGGTGGCCCGGGGACTCGTCAACTTCGACGCCAAGGAGATCCCGCGGCTGATCGGCCGCTCGACCCGGGAACTCGCGCGGGAGCTGGGTCCGGCGTACGAGAGGGAGGTCGTCCACCGGGACGATCTGGTGATCCTGCATCCCTGAGGCGCGGGGCTGTGGGGGCGTGCGTGGGGTGTGGCGTGGGGGGTGTGCGTGGGTGGGGTGTGGTGTCGGGGGGTGTGCGTGGGTGGGGTGTGGCGTCGGGAGGCTGTGCGCGGGGTGAGGTACGGCCGAGGGGTCCCCGTACGCCGCTGAGGCCCGCCGCCGGGTCCGTAGGCCGCTGCGGCCCGCCGCCCGAGGGGCTCGTTCGTCGCTGACGCCCATCGCCGGGGGCTCGTTCGTCGCTGCGGCCCGCCGCCCGAGGGGCTCGTTCGTCGCTGACGCCCATCGCCGGGGGCTCGTTCGTCGCTGCGGCCCGCCGCCCGGGGGCTCGTAGGCCGCTGACGCCCATCGCCGGGGGCTCGTACGTCGCTGAGGCCCGCCGCCCAGGGGCTCGTACGCCCGAAAACGGGGTGAACGCCCCGCCAAGAACGTCGCCCTGAGGTGGACGTTCCGCAAAATCGCCCCACGAGCCCTTGCGGCCTGCTCAACTTTGTCTCAGGGACACATTCCGCCCGACCCGTGGGGTCGACCTGTGCGTAGAAGGAGGCCGTCGTGAGACGAGTGCGCCCTGGGGCGGCGGCGTCCCGCGATGGTGCCGCGATGGCCAAGGCGCCCGGTGAGGAGCGCGCCCTGACGAGTGTGGCCGCCGGAGACCGGTTCGAGGGCGAGAAGCCCGCGGACCTGCCCCGTCTGTGGCATGTCACCCTCAGCGTCTCCGGCGAGGAGGCCCCGCTCAAGGAGGTCAGGCGCGCCCTCGAACAGCTTGCCCACGACCATCCCTTCCTGCTGACCAGCCGTTACGCCAACGACCACGCGGAGATCCGGTACTGGGAGGAGGCCCGCGACCTGCACGACGCGGCCGCCGTCGCCCTGCGCCTGTGGGGCGAGCACCGGCAGACCGCGGGACTGCCCCCGTGGGAGATCGTCGGCCTGGAGGTCATCGACCGCCAGACCTACCACCAGCGCATCGCCGAGGGCTACGGCCCGCCTCCGGCCTCGCCGGTCGGGGTCCACCCGTACTGACCGCGGCCCGCCTGGCCGGGCCCCTGAGCGTGTCCCTTTGATCCCGTCTCGCGCTGTGGAACGCGCGGTGGACGGCCCCGCGCGGCGCACTACCCTTCCCCTATGACCTCGCTCTCGCCGTACGACTCCATGACCCCGGTCATCCAGGCCGCCTACCGGGCCAAGGCGGCCGCCGCCGACCTCGCCCCGCTGCCGAGGGCCGAGAAGGACGACGCGCTGCTCGCCATCGCGGACGCCCTGGAGGTCCGTACGAGCGAGATCGTCGAGGCCAACGCCAAGGACATCGCCAAGGCCCGCGAGGCCGGCACCAGCGAGGCGATCATCGACCGGCTCACCCTCACCCCGGAGCGGGTGCGGGCGATCGCCTCCGACGTACGGGACGTCGTGGCGCTGCCCGACCCCGTCGGAGAGGTCGTCCGCGGGTCCACCCTGCCGAACGGCATCGACCTGCGCCAGGTCCGCGTCCCGCTCGGTGTGGTCGGCATCATCTACGAGGCACGCCCGAACGTCACGGTGGACGCCGCCGCCCTCTGCCTGAAGTCCGGCAACGCCGTCCTGCTGCGCGGTTCGGCCTCCGCGTACGAGTCGAACACCGCGCTCGTACGGGTCCTGCGCGACGCCGTGGGCGGCTCCGGACTGCCCGCCGACGCGATCCAGCTCGTGCCCGGCCAGTCCCGGGAGAGCGTGCAGGAGCTGATGCGCGCCCGCGGCCTGGTCGACGTGCTCATCCCGCGCGGCGGTGCCTCGCTGATCCAGACCGTCGTGACGGAGTCGATCGTCCCCGTCATCGAGACCGGCACCGGCAACTGCCACGTCTACGTCGACGCCCGGGCCGACCTCGACATGGCGATCGACATCCTGATCAACTCCAAGGCCCAGCGAGTCAGCGTCTGCAACGCCGCCGAGACCCTCCTGGTCCACCAGGACATCGCCCCCGACTTCCTGCCCCGCGCCCTGGACGCCCTTGCCGAGGCCGGCGTGACCGTCCACGCCGACCCGCGGGTGCTGGCGTACGCGAAGGACACCAAGGCGACCGTCGTCGAGGCCACGCTGGAGGACTGGGACACCGAGTACCTCTCCTACGACATCGCCGCCGCCGTCGTCGACTCGCTCGACAAGGCCGTCGAGCACATCCGGCTGTGGACCTCCGGCCACACCGAGGCCATCGTCACCACCTCCCAGCAGGCCGCCCGCCGCTTCACCCAGCTGGTCGATTCCACGACCGTCGCGGTGAACGCCTCGACCCGCTTCACCGACGGCGGCCAGTTCGGCTTCGGCGCGGAGATCGGCATCTCCACCCAGAAGCTGCACGCCCGCGGTCCGATGGGCCTTCCGGAGCTGACGAGCACGAAGTACATCGTGACCGGGGACGGGCACATCCGACGCTGAACCGGGCGCCGGGGACGCACGAGAGGTGTCTCACAAGGCGGATGAATTTCCATACCGTCTGCCCAAATTGACCCCCCAGGTCTACTCTGGATTCGTGCCGGAGGACGTGGGGGGCACGCCGTTCCCTGACGGCTGGGAGCCCGACGACGACCACGACCGCGGGGTGTCGGACGAAGAGTTCGCCTCCGTGGTCTTCGACGAGGCCTTCGTACGGGCGGCCGTGGTGCACGAGCCGACCGCCGTCGAACGCCTCCTGGCCGCCGCCCAGGCGAGAGCGGAGGCCTCCGAGGCCGAGGCCCGCCGCGCGCACCCCAGAGGCGAGGGATACGGCCCTGGTGGTTTCGGCCATGATCCCGAGCTCGACGACCTGGACGACACCGAGGTCCTAGAAGGCCGCTACGGCGCCCCGGGGACGTACGGCAAACAGGTCCGCTGGCATCGCCCCGTCGCCTGGATGCTCGCCATGGTCATGGGCATCGGCATGGTCGCGCTGGCTTTCACGGCCGTCTACCGGGGCGCCTCCTCGGGCAGTCGCGACCGGGTTCCGCCGCCCGCCTCGACCGGTCTGGAGCAGGGGAGCACGGTGACGCCCTCGGCGTCGGCCGACTACTCCCAGCCAGCCGTCTCCGCGGTGCCGCGAACGCCCTGACACTCCTGGTGAGAACCTGTCAGAAGTTGTCGTGTGGCCGGGCGTTTACCCGAGCTCTCCGAGACCTACCCTGAAGATATGGGAGGGCCAGGAGACCCACCTGAGGGGACACCCGAGGGCGGCCCCGTGGGTGGTGAGGACGAGTACCGATCCGTCGTCTTCGACGAGTCGTTCGTCCGCGCTGCCCGCCTTCAGGAGTACTCCGCGCAGGAGCGCATCGCCGACCACGCGCCCGCCGTACGCCGCCGCCCGCAGCTGCGCCGGGGACTGTCCCGGCAGGTGCTGATCCTGGTTCTGCTGATCGCCGTCGCCTTCGGCACCGCGATCTACATGGGCGTACGCCACCCGTACCAGAACTCCGCGGTCCCGCAGCCCGTCGAGCCCCTGCGGATGACCGTCATCCCGCTGGCCCCCGAGGGCAGGGTCCCAGGGCACCGCGACGCCGAGTACCTGTACGCGCACAGCCCCGCCGCGCAGTTCCGGGTCGGCGCGGAGGGCATTCCGCTGCCCGCCTCCCGGCGCACCGAGCACTTCTCCGACAGCCAGGTCGTGAGCGCGCTGACCACCGCCAAGGACTACATCGTGCGGTCCTCGCTCGACCCGGACGTCCTCCTCGGCGACCAGGTCCGTGCCGTGCGGGTGCTCCTCGACACGGACCAACTCGACCAGTTCGACCAGAGTTTCGCCCACCCGGCCGCGGACGGGCGGCACGCGCCGACCGGCTGGCTGGTTCGCTTCGATCCGGCCGAGGCGCGGCTCGCCGACGGCAGGATCCGGGTGCAGGGCAGTCTCCAGGCCGCCGAGACCGACTCGTCGACACTGGAGGTGACCGCGGACCACACGTTCGTGTACGCGCTGCGGCCGGCCGGCGGTGCGGACTCCGAGGTCTCGCTGTTCACCGTCCGGCGCGAGCTGCACTTCCGGTTCGACCGGAACGATCTGCGGATGCACACGGCCCAGCTGGTCGTGTCGTACGTCCAGGCTGGGCCGCTGTCGTGCGTGGAGGACTCCACGGATCGCCTGCATCCGTTGCTGGCGGGGGAGACGGCGAAGGCGGGTGGGCCGGCGGGGACGGATCCCTATGCGACGGGGAGTGCGACCGCTTTGTGCGGGTCGCTGGCTACCAGTGCGCAACCGAAGGTGTAGTCGACGGGCCGGTTCTAGTCGGTCTGTGTCGGTCCGCCCTCATCGTTCGGCCTGTCCTGCCTCGGCGTCGAGTTCGAGAAGCCGCCGAAGCCCCTCCGCACCCGGCCGCCCAGGTCGCCCGCTCCGCCCGCGATGTCGTTGACCAGCTTCATCAAGGGGTCCTTGGAGGTCTTGACGTTGCTCGCGTAGCTGGCCGCGGACTCGCGGAAGCTGTCGGAGACCGAGGTGTTCTTGTCCTCGGTGCGGCGCGGGTAGTGGCCGTCCATGATCCGCTGGAAATCGCGCGACTCGGACCACTTCTTCAGCTCGGCGGCCCGGATGGTGGTGAAGGGGTGGGTGCGCGGGAGGACGTTCAGGATCTTCAGGACCGAGTCGCGCAGGTCGCCGCCGGCTTCGTACTCCTCGGCCTGCTTCAGGAACGCGTCCACGTTCATCTCGTGCAGATGGTGGCCGCCGGCCAGCTTCATCAGACCGCGCATCGAGGCCTTGAGGTCCTGGCCGACCAGGAGTCCGGCCCGGTCCGCCGACAGCTCCGACTTGCGGAACCACTCGCGCAGCGCGGTCACGATCGCCATGATCGCGATGTTGCCCAGCGGGATCCACGCCACCCGCAGGGCGAGGCTGGTCAGGAACAGCAGGATGGTCCGGTAGACCGAGTGGCCGGACAGGGCATGGCCCACCTCGTGGCCGACGACCGCCCGCATCTCCTCCTCGTCGAGCAGGTCGACCAGGCCGGTGGTGACGACGATGATCGGCTCGTCCAGGCCGATGCACATCGCGTTCGGCTGCGGGTCCTGGTTGACGTACATCGGCGGGACCTTCTCCAGGTCCAGGATGTAACAGGCGTCCCGCAGCATGTCGTTGAGGTACGCGAACTGCTGGTCGGAGACGCGCACCGAGTCGGACAGG
Organism: Streptomyces sp. NPDC048420; assembly: GCF_040651535.1. Classification (NCBI taxonomy): domain Bacteria; kingdom Bacillati; phylum Actinomycetota; class Actinomycetes; order Kitasatosporales; family Streptomycetaceae; genus Streptomyces; species Streptomyces sp. NPDC048420. The sequence goes on along the minus strand of NZ_JBEZKG010000021.1, from coordinate 113,161 downwards.
AACAGCAGCCTGAGGCTCCGCTCGGGAAGCAGACCGCTGAGCGCCTTGAACACCGTGTCGAAGCCGCTCAGCTTGCGCAGCGCCACCAGGGCCGAGCGGTCGGCGGGATGTTCGTACGCACGCGAGGAGATACCCGGGAAACGCCTGCGCTGCCTGCTCGGCACGTTCTCGTGTCCGTTGTTCTGATGGCCGTCGTCGGACATGTCTTCCCCCATGTGCGTCTTTGGCTGTGCCTCTTGGCCGTGCCTCTTCGACCGCTGTGATCCTTTACGGACCCTTGTGCGGCCCTTTGCGCCCCCGAAGCAGAGCCCAGCCTAGGCGGAGATAGCGTGGACGGGCAGTACAGCGAAGGAGTCCATGTCATGGAGCACACCCGGGCCGCCTGGCTCACCGAGGCCGCGAGCGCGGCCGAGCAGCAAGGGGCCGGAAATCTGCTCCGGGTCGTACTGGTCGTGATGTTCCTGGGCTGTGCGTTCACCGCGTGGTTCCTGCTGCGGGGGTACAAGCGGAAGGACGACTGAGCGAGGGCGAAGGTTCCCCGAGTCCTCCTGGCGCCCGCCAACGGTGGAGTCGGGGTGATCGCCGCCTCGGCGCCCGCTTACCATGGGCCGACATCTTTATCCCGCCCTCACCGGATAGGTCCTGCCGAAGATGAGCTTCCACAGCACCGCTGCCCAGTTGGTCACCCTCGCTGCCGAGGGCGAGGAGCACGGCGGCAACCACGAGAGCCTCAACCCGCTGATCACCGGTGGTGGCGCGTTCATCATCCTGATGCTGCTGCTGTGGATCACCACCCGTTTCAACCGCGACCGCTGAGGCACCGGGTGCCCAAAGCGGGGCACTCCGGGCCTCCACCGGCCGGTGTCCTCAGGACGGGCCGGTAGGGTCTGCACGCATGGGAGAGCAGGACATGCCTACCGGCCCGGGCAACGGCCCGTCGAACCCCGGCAAGCGCCGCCTCGGCGTCATGGGCGGGACGTTCGACCCGATCCACCACGGGCACCTCGTGGCGGCCAGTGAGGTCGCCGCGCAGTTCCACCTGGACGAGGTCGTGTTCGTGCCGACCGGCCAGCCGTGGCAGAAGACCCACCGCGCGGTCTCACCGGCCGAGGACCGCTATCTGATGACGGTCATCGCGACCGCCGAGAACCCGCAGTTCTCGGTCAGCCGAATCGACATCGACCGCGGTGGTGCGACCTACACCACGGACACGCTGCGCGACCTCAAGGCCCTGAACCCCGACACCGACCTCTTCTTCATCACGGGCGCCGACGCCCTCGGCCAGATCCTCACCTGGCGGGACGCGGAAGAGCTGTTCTCCCTCGCGCACTTCATCGGAGTCACCCGGCCCGGCCACACCCTGGCCGATCCCGGACTGCCCGAGGGCGGCGTCTCGCTCGTGGAGGTCCCGGCCCTGGCCATCTCCTCCACCGACTGTCGGGCGAGAGTCGCCAAGGGCGACCCCGTCTGGTACCTGGTGCCGGACGGTGTCGTGCGCTACATCGACAAGCGCGAGCTGTACCGCGGCGAGTGAGCCGAGAGGGGCACCGGTGAACGACCGATACGACGCGGGCTACGGCGACGATCACGAGAACCCGTACGAACTCGTCGGCTACGACGAGTACGGCCGGCCGGTCTACCAGCAGGTCCCGCCGCAACAGGCCCCACAGCAGCAGTACGACCCCTACGCACAGCAGGGATACGGCTACGACCCGTACGCCACGGGCAGCCAGAACCCCGTCCCGCCCTATGACCCCTACGGCGGCGGCGACACCGGACAGCAGGCTCCCGTGCCGCCCTACGACGCCTACGGCAACGGTGGCCGACAGGGTGGCGGCTCCGCGACGGCGTACGACCCCTACGGCCGGGCCGCGGCGAGCGGGCAACGGCCCCGTGTCGCCGAGCAGACCGCGTACATCCCGCAACAGGGTGGGCCGGCCGGGGCGACACAGGCCGGCCAGGGCTACCGTCCCGCGGTCGACGAGGGCCGTGCCGACGCGGGTCCTGCCGGTGCCGGTCGTCCCGGTGCGGGTCACGCCGGTGCGGAGGCCGCCGACGGGGACGAACGGCAGTACCACACCGCACAGTTCGCGTTCGTCGAGGAGCCCGACAGCGACTCCGAGGACGTCATCGACTGGCTCAACTTCACCGAGAACCGCACCGAGCGCCGCGAGGAGGCCAAGCGCCGCGCCCGCAGCCGGCTCGTCGCCCTCGTCGTCGTCCTCGCCCTGGTCGCGGTGGGCGGTGTCGGCTACCTCTGGTACGCCGGGAAACTGCCCGGCCTGTCGGACTCGGAGAGCAAGAAGGGCACCACGATCGCGGCGAGCGCCCAGAACCGCGACGTGATCGTCGTCCACCTGCACAACACCACCAAGGGCGGCACCTCCACGGCGCTGCTCGTCGACAACACCACCACCAACCAGGGCACCACCGTCCTGATCCCGAACTCCCTCGTCCTGACGGCCGACGACGGCTCCACGACGACCCTCGCCAAGTCGGTCGACGACGACGGCTCCTCGGGGACCGTCGACTCCCTCGACACCGTCCTCGGCACCGACATCGAGGGCACCTGGCGTCTGGACACCCCCTACCTCCAGAACCTGGTCGACCTCGTCGGCAACATCGACGTCGACACCAACGTGGCCGTGCCCGACCCGGCCGCCAAGAAGAAGGGCCAGGCGCCCTTGGTGAGCAAGGGGAAGGACCAGACCCTCAGCGGCAAGATGGCCGTCGCCTACGCCACCTACCGCGCCCCCGGCGAGGCCCAGGACGCCCAGCTGGAGCGCTTCGGCCAGGTCATGCAGGGCATGCTGCGCAAGCTGTCCTCCGACCCGGCGGCCGCGACCACCACCGTGCAGACGCTCGCGCAGATCCTCGACCCGTCCCTCACCGACAAGGACCTCGGCACCTTCCTCGCCAAGCTCGCCGACCTCGCCAAGGGCGGCGACTACAAGACCGCGCTGCTGCCCGTCCAGCAGGACGGCACCCTGAGCGCCGCGGCCAGCGCGAGCGTGGTCAAGGACGTCCTCGGCGGCAAGGCGAAGAGCCCCGACAAGGACGCGGCCGTCAGCGTCTCCGTGCAGAACGCCACCGGCACCAGGGACAACACCGAGAAGGCCCGCGTCGTCCTCCTCAACGGCGGCTTCACCTTCATCGACGGCGGTACACCCTCCTCGTCCCAGGCCACCTCCAAGGTCGTCTACGCCGACGCCGCCGACAAGACGAACGCCACCGAGGTCGCCAAGACCCTGGGCCTGCCCGCCGGCGCCGTCACCAAGGGCACGGTCTCGTCGAGCGCGAACGTCTCCGTGGTCCTCGGCCAGGACTACAAGCCGGACTCCTCGTCCTAGCCGGGCTCAGGGCCCGAGGCGTCACCCCACGTGATCTCCACCATCACGTGGGGTGCCGTCGGCGGTCCGTGAGACCCTTGGTGTCAAGTGACCGCCGACCGAAAGCCTTGTAGTGACCGCCACTGACCGTTCTCTCGAGCTCGTCCACACCGCCGCGCAGGCGGCCGCCGACAAGCTCGCCCATGATGTGATCGCCTACGACGTCAGCGACGTCCTGTCGATCACCGACGCCTTCCTCCTGGCGTCCGCGCCCAACGACCGTCAGGTCAAGTCCATCGTCGACGAGATCGAGGAGCGGCTCTCGAAGGAGCTCGGCGCCAAGCCGGTGCGCCGCGAGGGCGACCGCGAGGCCCGCTGGGTGCTGCTCGACTACGTGGACATCGTCGTCCACGTCCAGCACAGCGAGGAGCGGGTCTTCTACGCCCTGGAGCGGCTGTGGAAGGACTGCCCCGAGCTGGAGCTGCCGGCCGACGCCAAGGCGACCCGCGGCAAGGCCGAGGAGCACGCCAAGCTCCGGGCCGAGGAGGACGACGCCGAGTTCGGGGAGCCGCGGTGACCGCTCCCGCCGACCGCAAGGGCCGGGGCCGCCGCGTCATCCTGTGGCGGCACGGGCAGACCTCCTGGAACGTGGAGCGCCGCTTCCAGGGCACCACCGACGTCGAGCTCACCGAGACCGGCGTCGGCCAGGCCCGCCGCGCCGCCCGGCTGCTGGCCTCCCTCCAGCCCGACGCGATCGTCGCCTCCGACCTGCGGCGGGCCGCGAACACGGCCGCCGAGCTCGCCGAGCTCACCGGCCTGGACGTGGCCCACGACGAAGGCCTGCGCGAGACCTACGCGGGCGTCTGGCAGGGACTGACGCACGAGGAGATCATCGCCCGGCACGGCGAGGAGTACGCCGCGTGGAAGCGCGGTGAGCCGGTGCGCCGCGGTGGCGGCGAACTGGAGACCGAGGTCGCCGACCGCGCCGCCCCCGTGGTGCTCCGGCACACCGAGAAGCTCCCCGAGGACGGCACCCTCGTCGTGGTCAGCCACGGCGGCACGATCCGCACCACCATCGGCCGGCTCCTCGGCCTGGACTCCCGGCACTGGGAGAGCCTCGGCGGCCTCTCCAACTGCTGCTGGTCCGTCCTCGGCCAAGGCGCCCGCGGCTGGCGCCTGCTGGAGCACAACGCCGGCACCCTCCCGGAGCCGGTGCTCGGCGACGACGACTGAGGGGTCCGGACAGGGCTCCGGACCGGATTTCACTTTCCGGCAGGTCGCAGGCTAAAGTTCTTCTTGTTCGCCCCCGCCGAGCGGGAAGAGCACTCGGGGCTATAGCTCAGTTGGTAGAGCGCCTGCATGGCATGCAGGAGGTCAGGAGTTCAATTCTCCTTAGCTCCACAGATCGACACTCTGTTGAGTTGTCAAAGACCGATTGATGAGGATCCCGTCTCCCTCAGGAGGCGGGATTTTTCACGTGTCTCCTCGTCCACCGGGGTGTAGACCACGATCCGGCACTCCGGCATCCCGTCGATCGACAGCGACTGGGACGTCATCCGCAGTTCGCCCACGGCCCTGTGACGGAACGTCTTGACCCGTGGCCCGGGCTGGACCACCTCTCCGCTCGCCCACAGTTCGGCGAAGTAAGGGCTGGCCGCCGCCAGCGCGGCTATGTAGCTCTCCCAGGCCGGCTCGCCCACATGTCTGCCGTAGGAGGACCGCAGGGTCGCCACCATGACCGGCAGCTCGCGCTCCCGATACATGACCGGGCAGGCTTCCTCGGACACCGTGAACAGCGTCCACAGCGCGTTGGGTACCCCGATCTCGATGACCTCCCGGATCAGGAACAGGTCCCGGTAACCCGGATTCGTGGCCAGGATGTCGTAGCGCGAGTTGTAGACGACCGCCGGGAGCGGGGCGAGAGCGTCGATGATGCCCTGTATCTCCGGCCCCGCCTCCTGGGTCAGTCGCTCCGGGGCCGCAGCGAAGGGCACCTCCGCCAGGCGGTAGAGATGCTCCCGCTCCGGTGGGTCGAGCCGCAGGGTGCGGGCCACGGCGTCCAGGACCTGCGCGGACGCGTTGATCGGCCGGCCCTGCTCCAGCCAGGTGTACCAGGTCACGCCGACCCCTGAGAGCTGGGCGACCTCCTCACGGCGCAGCCCCGGAGTACGGCGCCTGAGGCCCGGCGGCATGCCCACGTCGGCCGGGGTCACCCGGGCCCGCCTGCTGCGCAGGAACGAGGCCAGCTCGGGCCGTCGTCGCTGTGTCGTCCTCATCGTCACGTCCCCCTCGTCACGACCATCCTGGGTCCCGCGCCCGGCGCTTGCCAGGTGCTGGCAGTACCAGCATCGGCGGGCTCTCGGCACCCGTACCGGAATGTCCTCAGGCTCGACGGCATGACGACAACGCCCCGGACGGGACCGAATCCCGCACCCGTTTCCCCACCTGTCAGAAGTGAAGCACCCGCCACTGACAACCGGCCCCGGCCGCTGCTCGCGCTGGTGCTCGCCGCCCAGTTCATGGCGCTGCTCGACGTGTTCATCGTGAATGTCGCCGCCCCCACGATCGGCACGGAACTGCACGCCTCGGGCGCCCAACTCCAGCTGGTCATCGCCGGATACGCCATCACGTACTCGGTGCTGCTGATCACCGGCGCCCGGCTCGGCGAACGGTTCGGCCACGGCCGCGTCCACCTGGCCGGGCTCGCCCTGTTCACCGCGGCCTCACTCGCCTGCGGGCTGGCCCAGGGCGCCACCGAACTGATCGTCTTCCGGCTGGTGCAGGGCGCCGGTTCGGCGGTGATGATCCCGCAGGTGCTCAGCCTGGTCCAGCGCAACTTCACCGGCGAGGCCAGGGCGAAGGCGCTCGGCGCGTACTCGGCGGTCCTCGCCGTCGGCGCCGCCGCCGGGCAGGTCGTCGGCGGGCTCCTGGTCAGTGCCGACCTGTTAGGCACGGGCTGGCGGCCGGTGTTCCTGGTGAACGTGCCGGTGGGCGTCGTACTCCTGGCTGTCGGGAGCCGTGTCCTGCCGCCCGGGGACCGTACGACGTCCCGGAACCGGGCACGCGGCCTCGACCTGCCGGGTCTGGTGCTGCTCGGGGCGGCGGTGTCGCTCTTCACGGTGCCGCTGGTGCTCGGACAGGAGCAGGACTGGCCGCTGTGGTCCTGGCTGTCGCTGCTCACCGCGGCCGTCCTGTTCGCCGTCTTCTGCGCGTACGAGTCCCAACTGGCCCGGCATGGAGGCACCCCGCTGATCACTCCGAGTGTGGTGCGTCACCCCGGCATGGGCCTCGCCGCGTTCCGGATCCTCGCGGTCATGGCCGTCAACGGAGGTTTCCTGTTCGCGCTGACCCTGCACATCCAGGGCGGCCTCGGCTTCAGTGCCCTGCGGACAGGCCTCACCTTCGCGCCGACCGCCATCGTCTTCGGTCTGGTCGGGCTGACCTGGCGCGGCTGGCCGGCGTCCTGGCAGCGACTGCTGACACCCGTCGGGTTCCTGGTGCTGGCTCTGGGCGCGGCGGGCGTGGGCCTGGTCCTGAAGGGCGGCGACTCCGGCGGCCCCTTGCTGTACGTCGTGTACGCCGTCGTGGGAGTGGGCCTCGCACTCGCCTTCAGTCCCACGCTCACCCGGGCCCTCGCCACGGTGCCGCCCGAGCACGCGGCGGACGCCAGCGGTCTGCTCGCCACGGTCACCCAGCTCGGTCAGCTGACCGGAGTCGCGGGCTTCGGCACACTCTTCTTGAACCGACTTGAGTCACTCGGCCCCTCTGCGGCGTATACCTCTGCGGAGGCGCTGTTGGCGTGCATGTTCGCGCTGGCCGGGACCGCCGCGGTGGGCGCCGTGTCCGGACTGGTACTCAGGCGTCGCTGACCGTATTGGTCCGGCCGTGGCAGAATCAAACGGCCGGAAGGGGGCGCGGCCCGACGGGAGGGAGTAGTGATGCCTGCGAGCATCCTCGTGGAGGTCGGCCACCTCCACGAAGCGGCGTCGACAAGGGACACGACGGTCCGCCTCATCTGCCCTTCCTGCGGTTCCGTCCATGTGGCGCAAGTACTCGGCGACAATGGCGGGATCTCCTACGTGTGCACGGCCTGCGGCCACAGCTGGAGCTGATCGATGGGTGCACACAGGCGAAAATGCGACTGGTGCGGCAGCGGGACGCCGATCGTGCGGGACATGGAGCCGGTCAATCCCGACTACCAGTACTGGTGCGAGGAGTGCGCGCGGGCGCTGATCATAAAAGGCGACCCCATCGAGACGTACCGCGAACTCGAGGGCGAGCCGATCTACGGCCGACTTCTTGAAGAACACTGCACGCTGAAGCGGTTCTACTCGTTCGTGACCGCTTGACGTCGGTCCTCCTGCCCACAGGGAAACGATTTGGTGTTCCACCCGGTGGACCGTGTAATGTTGGCGTCGCCGCCGGGGAAACCGGGTGGCACGCAACACGGGGCTATAGCTCAGTTGGTAGAGCACCTGCATGGCATGCAGGGGGTCAGGAGTTCAAATCTCCTTAGCTCCACAGAAAGATCCCGCCGGGTCATCTCGATCCGGCGGGATTTACTTGTTTACAGAGGTAGTTACGACAGAGGGGGCCGCCCGATCCGGGCGGCCCCCTCTGTGCTGTCTCAGCGTCCCAGCGCTCGGCGTCCCCGGCCTTGCGAGAGGACCGGCAGGTTGCGGGAGGGACCCTTGTCGCGCGGAGCCTCCTCCTCCAGGCGCAGGGCGAGGGCGGGGCAGCGACGCACCGCGCGTAGCGCCTTCGCCTCGGCGTAGCGCGGTACTTGGGCCTGGGCGACGGTCGGGAAGCCGTCGGCGCCGAGCTCGAAGACCTCGGGCAGGATGTCGGCGCACAGGCCGTGGCCCCGGCACAGCGTCCAGTCGACGTAGATCTTCTGACGGCTGGGGCCGCTCTCCTCGGCCTCGCCGCCGCCCGGGATGCCCGTCGGCATCTTCCCGCCCTCGAAGAGCGGCAGAACGCCCTCCACGGGCCGTCCGCAGCCGTTGCCGAGGACGTGGGCGGCCAGGTCGTCGGTGAACGCCTTGATGGTCGACTCCAGGAACATCGCGGAGCCGTCCGGGTGCGAGCACGCGCCGCGCCGCTTCACGTTCTTGGCGACCTGCTTGAGCGCCTCCAGGGCGGCAGGACCGCCGCCGTTGAGGATGTCCTCCATGCCGCGCGCGGCGGCCGGCAGACCGAGGTAGCAGGGGCCGCACTGGCCCGCGCTCTCCTCGGCCAGCCACTGCGCCACCCGCAGCGACTCGCCCAGCGGGCAGGTCTCCTGAGTGATCGGCAGGATCGCGCCGGCGCCGAGCGCGCCGCCCACGGCGTCCAGGGAGTTGCGGGAGACGATCGCCTCGTTGACCGTCGCCGCGTCGATCCACTTGCCGTGATAGCCGCCGGTCAGCACGCCCTGCGGGACCGGCGGGGCGCCGGCCAACTGCAGGACGTAGCGCAGCGGTACGCCGGTCGGGACCTCGATCACCATGGGGCGCGCGACGGCGCCGGATACCGTGAGCATGACGGTGCCCGGCTCGTCGTACAGCCCGGTGTTGCCGTAGCGCTCCGGGCCGATGCGCGCGGCGATCGCCAGTTGCGCGAAGGTCTCGGCGTTGGACAGCAGGGTCGGCGCGCCGCCGACGCCGCTCTGGGAGGCGCTGATCTTGCGGCCGGGCGGGATGGCCGGGCCGCCGTCGATGGAACGGATCAGCGAGGCCGCCGCTCCGGTGACCATACGGACGGGGTTGCGCTGCACGCGCGCGCGTAGAGCCGATCTGCGGCCGTTGCTGAGGCCGCGTTCGGCGAGGGCGGCCTCCATGGACCGCTGGGTGGATTCCCGGGTGACCCCCACCACGAGCGTGCGGGCACCCAGGGCTTCGGCGGCCAGGAGAGCGCCGTCCAGGATGAGGTGCGGGGCACGGTTGATGAGCACCGTGTCCTTGCGGCAGGCCGGTTCGTCCTCGCTGCCGTTGACGACGACGACCGGCCGGACGCCGCGCTTGATCGCCGCTTCGGCGACCGAACGCAGCTTCTTGTGGAAGGGGAAGCCGGCACCGCCGCGCCCCTTCAGGTTGATGGCTTCGGACAGCTTCGCGAGCTGTTCGCCGCCCATGGGTTCGAGCGGCCCGTGCACCTTCAGGTGCATGGGCAGGTCAAGTCGTTCGACAAGGTCGAAGCCCGACGTGAGCTGAGGAAGTCCGACGACGCGGACTTCTGGTACGTCGGGCAGGGCCTCGTTCACCTATAGCCTCCGGAAGGCGTGTTCCAAGGTTCGCCCGATCCCGGTGAGTCGAAGTCGTACGACTGACCGGGCGTTGGATCAGTGGCGGGACCGCTGTTGTACGTGTCGTTGGGGTTGTACGCGCCATAGAGGTTGTTCGACTCACCCGTGTCGCGCACATCACTCGTGAGATAACTGGCGGTGCCCGAATTGCCGCCATAGGTGGGGATGTTGTATCCCGTGTCCTGGAGTGGGTCGTAGGCCGAGGGCGGTGCCTCGCCGACCGGCGGCGGGGACGGGATCGGCCAGCTGCCGGACGTGCTGCCGCCCATGTCCATGCGCGCGATGGGCTCGGTGGCCGCCTGCATGTCCATCGGCATGTCCATGCGCGCGGTCTGGCCGGTGTCGTAGGGCTGCTGAGCGTTGGGCGACACCGCGCGGTAGGCCGCGGCGAATCCGCTGCCCGCGGGTTCCGGGGCCGGGGCGGCCTGGTAGGCGGGCATGGAGCCGGTCTGGGTGAGGCCCTCGTAGCCGGGCAGGGCGGACTCCGAGCGCCGGCCGGCGGACTCGGGTGCCCTGCGGCTCTCGCGGCCCGGTGCGGCGCTCTCGGCGGCCCTCCTGGCCCGGCTGGCCTCAAGCTCCTCGCGGCCCGGTCGTTCCTCGGCACCGAGGAGCATGGCGATCCGGTCGGTGACCTTGCGCTTGAAGGGGCGCGGTGCCGCGCGCAGGGCGAGGGCCGCTATGACAGCGAGCACGCAGAGCGCGTACATGTACGTGAAGATCGGGGCCTTCACCGCGCGCCCCGCGTACAGGCCGTGGATCAGCGCGGCGCACCAGGCCGGGTAGGCCAGCATGTGCATCGCCCGCCACCGTGCCGCGATGGGGGCCGGGGACGCGAACCGGTTGCGCAGCGCGCCGGTGATGCCGACGAAGATCATGAGCTGGCCGGCCAGGGTGCCGAGACCTATGAGGCCTCCGCTGCTGCTGAAGCCGAGCCCGAACGGGATGAACGCGGCGATCCATGTCGTGTGGTCGAGGGTCAGTTTGATCCCGATGTGCAGCAGGAGGAACGCGATCGACCCCACCGCGGTGATCCGGTGGACGCCCTGCGTGACGATCCGCTGCCGGGTGTTGAGGATCAGCCGGTCCTGTGCCACGAGCCCCCAGATCACGGAACACGTGAGGAGGACAAGCGTCAGCACGCCCGCCCCGAAGTTGAGGAAGTCCTGGAGCCAGACACCTCCGTAGGTCACGACCAGGGGGATGGCCAGCAGAAAGACGGCCGTCGCCACCCCGTAGGCCGACCGGCCTGCCTTGGGGGGCGTGCTGTAACTACTGCGAGCGTTCATGGGGGCAACTCCGAGCGGTTCGGGAAGGCGGTCCCGCTGCCGCACTCTAAGTGGCGCCATACCGGTGGGTACGGCGTTTGAGTTATTGCGTTGTTATCAAACGACTGCGGGGCCGTTGTAATGTCCCTTAGTGGCTGTTACGCGAAGTAACCATTGGCCTTGATTCTGTTCCTGTGTCGGATCGGACGGTTGCGCTCGACTGCGGCGGCGAGTGCGGCACCCGGTGCCAAAGAGGCATACGTAAGCCCGTCGCGGCTTGCTCAACGGCTGCGGTACTCTGACGCCATGCGTGCCGTACGCCTTCTGCTTAGCGAGCCGCGCTGATCAGTCCCGACCACCGGTGAAGACGTGGTCGGAATCGGCGCGGCGTCCCCTCCTGTGCGAGGGGATTTTTCGTTTCCGGACGACACAGCCGCTGGCAGAGACGATCGATGGAGCTTTGAGGACCATGAGCGAGACGAACCCCGCTGCCCCCGCCGAGGTGGCCGCGCCGCACCGCTACACGGCCGCCGTCGCGGCCGAGATCGAGGCACGCTGGCAGGACTTCTGGGACGCCGACGGCACCTATGCGGCCCCGAACCCCAAGGGTGACCTGGCAGGCGACCCGGAGCTGGCCGCCAAGCCCAAGAAGTTCATCATGGACATGTTCCCGTACCCCTCCGGTTCGGGCCTGCACGTCGGCCACCCGCTGGGCTACATCGCCACCGACGTCTCCGCCCGCTTCCAGCGGATGAACGGCCACAACGTCCTGCACACCCTGGGCTTCGACGCCTTCGGCCTGCCCGCCGAGCAGCACGCCGTGCAGACCGGCGAGCACCCGCGGATCACCACCGAGGCCGCGATCAACAACATGAAGTCCCAGCTGCGCCGGCTGGGCCTGGGCCACGACAAGCGCCGGTCGTTCGCCACGATCGACCCGGAGTACTACAAGTGGACCCAGTGGATCTTCGTCCAGATCTTCAACTCCTGGTACGACGACGAGGCCAAGCAGGCCCGCCCGATCCCCGAGCTGGTCGCGCGGTTCGAGTCCGGTGAGCGCGCGGTTCCCGGTGGCCGTTCCTGGGACGCCCTGACCGCCGCCGAGCGTGCCGACGTCCTGGGCGAGTACCGCCTGGCGTACGCCTCCGACGCGCCGGTCAACTGGTGCCCGGGCCTGGGTACCGTGCTGGCCAACGAGGAGGTCACCGCCGACGGCCGCTCCGAGCGCGGCAACTTCCCGGTCTTCAAGGCCAAGCTGCGCCAGTGGAACATGCGGATCACCGCCTACGCCGACCGCCTGCTGGACGACCTGAACGAGCTGGACTGGCCCGAGGCCATCAAGCTGCAGCAGCGCAACTGGATCGGCCGCTCCGAGGGTGCCCGCGTCGACTTCCCGATCGACGGCGAGCGCATCACCGTCTTCACGACGCGCCCGGACACCCTGTTCGGCGCGACCTACATGGTGCTGGCGCCCGAGCACCCGCTGGTCGAGAAGTTCACGCCGGCCGCCTGGCCCGAGGGCACGCACGACGCCTGGACCGGCGGTCACGCCACCCCGGCCGAGGCCGTCGCCGCCTACCGCGCGCAGGCCGCCTCCAAGTCCGACGTCGAGCGCCAGGCCGAGGCCAAGGACAAGACCGGCGTCTTCATCGGCTCGTACGCGACCAACCCGGTCAACGGCGAGCAGATCCCCGTCTTCATCGCCGACTACGTCCTGATGGGCTACGGCACCGGTGCGATCATGGCCGTCCCCGGCCACGACTCCCGCGACTTCGAGTTCGCGCGCGCCTTCGAGCTGCCGATCCAGTGCGTCGTCGAGCCGGCCGACGGGCGCGGCACGGACACCTCCGTGTGGGAGGACGCCTTCGTCTCGTACGACGCGAAGATCGTCAACTCCACCGGTCAGGGCGTCTCCCTGGACGGCCTGGGCGTCGTCGAGGCCAAGGCGCGCATCACCGAGTGGCTGGAGCGCGAGGGCATCGGTGAGGGCACCGTCAACTTCCGCCTGCGCGACTGGCTGTTCAGCCGCCAGCGCTACTGGGGCGAGCCCTTCCCGATCGTCTACGACGAGGACGGCATCGCGCACTCGCTGCCCGAGTCGATGCTGCCGCTGGAGCTGCCCGAGGTCGAGGACTACTCGCCCCGTACCTTCGACCCGGACGACGCGGACACCTCCCCGGAGACCCCGCTGTCCCGCAACGAGGACTGGGTGAACGTCACCCTGGACCTGGGCGACGGACGCGGCCCGCGCGCGTACCGCCGTGAGACCAACACCATGCCCAACTGGGCCGGTTCCTGCTGGTACGAACTGCGCTACCTGGACCCGCACAACAGCGAGAAGCTGGTCGACCCGGAAATCGAGCAGTACTGGATGGGCCCGCGCGCGGGGCAGCCGCACGGCGGTGTCGACCTGTACGTCGGCGGCGCCGAGCACGCGGTGCTGCACCTGCTGTACGCGCGCTTCTGGTCCAAGGTCCTGTTCGACCTGGGGCACATCTCGTCGCCCGAGCCCTTCCACAAGCTGTTCAACCAGGGCATGATCCAGGCCTTCGTCTACCGCGACAGCCGTGGCTTCCCGGTGCCGGCCGCCGAGATCGAGGAGCGCGACGGCCAGTTCTTCCACGCCGGTGAGCCCGTCAGGCGCGAGCTGGGCAAGATGGGCAAGTCCCTGAAGAACGCCGTCACCCCCGAGGCGATCTGCGACGAGTACGGCGCCGACACCCTGCGCCTGTACGAGATGGCGATGGGCCCACTGGACGTCTCCAGGCCGTGGGACACGCGCGCGGTGGTCGGCCAGTACCGCCTGCTGCAGCGGCTGTGGCGCAACATCGTCGACGAGGCCACCGGTGAGGTGACCGTCGTCGACACCGAGCCCGACGAGGCCACGCTGCGTGCCCTGCACAAGGCGATCGACGGGGTGCGCCACGACCTGGAGGGCCTGCGCTTCAACACCGCCATCGCCAAGGTCACCGAGCTGAACAACCACCTGACCAAGGCGGGCGGCGCGGTCTCGCGACCCGTCGCCGAGGCGCTGGTGCTGCTGGTCACGCCGCTGGCCCCGCACATCGCCGAGGAGCTGTGGCGCAAGCTGGGCCACACCGACTCGGTCGTCCACCAGGACTTCCCCGTAGCCGACCCGCAGTACGTCGTGGACGAGACCGTGACCTGCGTGGTCCAGGTCAAGGGCAAGGTCAAGGCCCGCCTGGAGGTCTCGCCGGCCATCTCCGACGACGAGCTGGAGAAGGTCGCGCTGGCCGACGAGAAGGTCGTGGCGGCGCTGGACGGGGCGGGCATCCGCAAGGTGATCGTGCGGGCACCGAAGCTGGTGAACATCGTTCCGGCGTAGTGCCTGTCCGGCGCGATGCGCCGGGTCTCGGCCCCCTAGGGGTCCCGTGCGGGCAGGTTCGGGGTTCTTCCGGAACTCCGGGCCTGCCTGTTGCGTTTACCTTTGAAGAGCGGCGCGGGAAGTGCCGTGCGGGTCTGAGGAGGAGCGTCGTGGAAGCAGTGATCGCAATCGTGGCCCTGCTTTTCGTGCTCTTCGTGGTGCTCGGCGTGTACGCGACGGTGAAGGTGGTCGGCGCCGCCAAGCGAGGAGTGGACCGCACCATCACCCAGGCCCGGCGCACGGTCGAGGACCACACCCTGCGGGCCAAGTCCTTCGCGCAGCTCGGCCCCGCGGGCGAACTGGCCCAGCTGCGGCTGAAACTGCGCACCTCGATGCGGGCCACCCAGGACGCGCTGCACGCGGGCGTGGCCGAGGACGAGTCCCTCAAGGAGTCCCTCGGCCTCTTCCAGCGGCTCAGCGCGCACGGCCACGAGCTGGACGGCGAACTCAAGCGCCTGGAGGCGGAGCCCGACCGGGCGACGCTCGCCGAGCGACTGCCCGGTCTGCGTGAGCGCACCGAGCGCATCACACAGTCGGCGGACTCCCTGCGTTGGGCGGCTCGCGATCGCGCCCGCAGGTTCGCCGACGACGACCTGGACACGCTGAGCGCGCAGATCGACGTCGAGTCCGGCGCCCTGAGGCACTGGATGAAGACGGAGCCCGCCGCGACACCGCCCCCGTGGCCCGAGGCCCCCGCCGCTGAGAACAGCACCCAACAGCAGACCTGGCCCGAGACGCCCCGCTCCCGCACCGCCGAGGAGCCGACGAAGCCCGCCATCACGCCGCCGGGTCCGCGCCCCACCTATCCCTGGCAGAAGAAACCCCGTCCCGAGAGCACGACTTGATCCGGACACGGCAGCCCCGGGTGACAGGGGCCGGGCTGCCGTCCGGACGCTACGGCAGGTAACCTCCAGCTCATGTCCCGCCATGTCGCGATCGTCACGGATTCAACGGCCTACCTGCCGCAGGGGACGATGGAGCGGCACGGCATCACCGCGGTACCCCTGACCGTGGTCCTCGGGGACCGCGCGCTGGAAGAGGGCACCGAGATCTCGACCCGGTCACTGGCCCAGGCGCTCCAGAAGCGACGCCCCGTCACCACCTCACGGCCCAGCCCCCAACTCTTCGCGGAGCACTACCGCAAGGTCGCCGAGTCCGGCGCCACGGGCATCGTGTCGCTGCACCTGTCCGCCGAACTCTCCGGCACGTACGACGCGGCGGTCCTGGCAGCGCGCGAGGCACCGGTGCCGGTGCGCGTCGTCGACACCGGCATGATCGCGATGGCCCTCGGATTCTGCGCGCTCTCCGCCGCCGAGGCCGCGGAGACGGGCGGCACGGTCGACGAGGCGGTCACCGCCGCCGAGAAGCGGGCCGCCGGCACGTCCGCCTACTTCTACGTCGACACCCTCGACTATCTGCGCCGTGGCGGCCGGATCGGGGCGGCACAGGCCCTCCTGGGTTCCGCGCTCGCCGTGAAACCGCTGCTGAAGCTGGACGGCGGCCGGATCGAACCGTTGGAGAAGGTGCGGACGGCGTCGAGGGCCATCGCCCGACTGGAGGAGATCGCGGCCGACCGGGCCGGCAGCGCGCAGGTCGACATCGCGGTGCATCATCTGGCCGCCCCCGACCGGGCGTCGGCCCTCGCGGACCGGCTGCGGGCGCGGGTGACGGGACTTGCCGACCTGCATGTGAGCGAGGTCGGGGCGGTGATCGGGGCGCACACGGGGCCCGGGTTGCTGGGGGTCGTGGTCTCTCCTCGGTGACGGGCGCCCAGGTTGCCTGGGGCGGATTCTTCACTCGTGTGGGTGGCGGGGTTTTCCACAACCGGTGGGTAATCCCCGGGAATTGACCAAGATCATCGCGAGTGTGCGGGTGTGGCCGATCCTCGGCGCATGGCACTTCGATCACGCTCACGTACAGCGACGGCGACCAGCGGTCCGGGCCGCGGTCCCCATTCCGACGGACGCTCACGGCACCGCCGTCCGCCCGCCACCCGGGGCCGGGTCCGGCAGCGGCATGCCGCCTCGGCGGACGAACTCCATCGGCGGGCGGAGGTGTTGTTCGCCGAACGTCCGGAGGGGAGGGGGTCGGGGAAGGGGCCACCAGCAGGCGGGCGGGGCCTGGACGACGCCGTGGAGGCCGTTGAAGCCGCCGGTGCCGTGGAGGTCGCCGAGGCCGACTCGGCGGAGCGGGTCTGGCCGGATGACGATTCCGGGGGTGAAGCCTGGCGGGGCGCCGACTCCGGAGACGGGGCCTGGCGGGAGCGGGCCGGGCTCGCTCTGCGGGAGCGGATGCCGGTGTGGTTGCAGGCGCGGTGTGGGCTGGAGCGGCGGAACGTGGTCGCGCTCTCGGTGCTGCTCGTCGTGGCCGCGGTCTTCGCCGTGCAGCACTTCTGGACCGGCCGGGCACAGTCCGTCCAGGCGCCCGAAGTGGTGCGTGCGGCTGCTCCGTTCGGACAGAGTGGGACCGGCGGAGACAGTGCGCAGGGCGGGGAGGCTGAGCCGGCAGTCTCGGGCGGGGGCCCGGGCACGGCGGGACCGGCCGGGGCCGAGATCGTCGTGGACGTCAGTGGGAAGGTCCGTGAGCCCGGGATCCAGCGGCTTCCGGCAGGGTCCAGGGTCGCTGACGCGTTGCGGGCGGCCGGTGGAGTGCGGCCGGGCACGAACACCGATGCCCTCAACCGTGCCCGGTTCCTGGTGGACGGTGAGCAGGTCGTCGTCGGCGGCCCGGCCGCACCCGCGGTGGGCGGGCCCGTCGCCGGTGCTCCTGCCGGGTCTGTGGCGGGGGTGGCGGCGCCCGTCTCCCTGAACACGGCCACCGTGGACCAGCTCGACACCCTGCCCGGCGTCGGTCCCGTACTGGCCCAGCACATCGTCGACTACCGCACCCAGCACGGCGGCTTCCGCTCGGTGGGCGAACTGCGCGAGGTCAACGGCATCGGCGACCGCCGCTTCGCCGACCTGCGGAATCTCGTACAGCCATGAGGTACGGCGTGAGGGTGCGGCGAGGGGATGAGGACGAGGAACGGAGGGAGGCCGGTGCCGGAGAGCATGCGCGGGCTGCTGTGCACGCTGCCTCGGGGAAGCGGCTCGGGGACGCTCACCCCCGGCAGGAAGGGCCTACGGATCTGCGGCTGGTACCGCCGGCGCTCGCGGCGTGGGTGACGGCCGCGGTCACCCTGGACGCTCCGGCGGGGTGGCTCACGGGGCTCGTGGCCGGGTGTCTCGTCGTGGCCTGCGGGTTGCTGCCGGGACGGCGGCGAGACGCGCGGGGCCTTCGGGGGAGCGGTCGGATCCCGGTCGCCGCCGTGCTGCTCTGTGTCGCGGCGGCAGCCGCGTCCGCCGGGCTGCATGGGGCGGATCTGCGACGGGGACCGGTACCCGTGCTGGCCCGGCAGTACGCCACCGTGACCGCCGAGGTGGAGGTGACCTCCGACCCCCGGCTCACCCGGCCCCGGATCACAGGTGATCACGCGGCCCCGACGGCAGTGGTCGTCGACGCCGACGTCCGGCGGGTGGAGACGGCGGACGGGAGGGCGGTGGCGACGCGGGCGCCGGTGCTCTTGATCGTCGACGCGCGGGCGGGTGCCGGCCCGGACGCGGAAGGGGCGGTGCGCGGCGGGCGGACGCCCGTCTCGCCGCACGACGTGGAAGGTCCGGCGCGGTCGCCGTGGCTCGGTTTGCTGCCGTCCACGCGGGTGCGGGTCGTCGCGCGGATCGCCCCGCCGATGGCCGGAGGCGACCGTGTCGCCGCGGTGCTGCGGGTGCAGGACCGGGAGAGCCCCACAGTCGTCGGGGAGCCATCGGGGACACAGCGGTTCGCGGGACGGCTGCGGGCGGGGCTGCGGGAGGCCACCGACGGACTGCCCGCGGATGCCCGGGCGCTGTTGCCGGGGCTGGTCGTGGGGGACACCGCGCGCATCACGCCGGAGTTGGACGAGGCCTTCAAGGAGACCGACCTCGCGCACACGCTCGCCGTCTCCGGCAGCAACCTCACGATCCTGCTCGCCCTGCTCATCGGACCGCCCGGACTCGCCCAGCTCGTCGAGAGACGAGGCCTTGCGCCCCGCCTCGGGATGCCGCTGCGGACGACCGCGTTGCTCGGCGGGGGGCTCACCCTCGGATTCGTCGTCGTGTGCCGGCCGGACCCGAGCGTGCTGCGGGCCGCGGCCTGCGGGGCCGTCGCCTTGCTCGCCCTCGCGACCGGGCGCCGCAGATCACTGATCCCGGCGCTGGCGACGGCCGTACTGCTGCTGGTGCTGTACGACCCGTGGCTGGCCCGTAGTTACGGCTTCCTGCTCTCCGTCCTGGCCAC
Organism: Streptomyces sp. NPDC048420; assembly: GCF_040651535.1. Classification (NCBI taxonomy): domain Bacteria; kingdom Bacillati; phylum Actinomycetota; class Actinomycetes; order Kitasatosporales; family Streptomycetaceae; genus Streptomyces; species Streptomyces sp. NPDC048420. The sequence continues at coordinate 94,585 of NZ_JBEZKG010000021.1, read as the reverse complement.
CGGTGCCCTGCTCACGCTCGCGCCGCGCTGGAGCCTGGCGTTGCGCCGGCGCAGGGTGCCACCGCGGCTGGCGGAGGCGTTGGCGGCGGCGGCCGCCGCGCAGGCCTTGTGCGCACCGGTGGTCGCCGTGCTGTCGGCGCGGGTGAGTCTGGTCGCGGTGCCGTGCAATCTGCTCGTGGAGTTCGCGGTCGCCCCGGCCACGGTGCTGGGCTTCGCGGCGCTGGCGACGGCGCCCGTGGCCATGCCGGTGGCCAAGGCGCTGGCCTGGTGCGCGAGTTGGCCCGCCGGGTGGATCGCGGACGTGGCCCGGACCGGGGCGTCGCTGCCCGGCGGGGGAGTGGACTGGCCCGGCAGCTGGACTGGGGCGGGGCTGCTCGCCCTGGCCACCGGGGTCGTACTGCTCGTCGGGCGACGGCTGTTGCGGCATCCCTGGTGGTGTGCGGTCTGCGCGGTGCTGTTCCTGCTGGCGGTCGTGCAGCCGCCGCCGCTGACGAGGGTGGTCACGGGCTGGCCGCCGCCGGGCTGGAGGCTGGCGATGTGCGACGTGGGGCAGGGCGACGCGACCGTGCTGGCGGCCGGCGAGGGCACCGGCGTGGTCGTGGACGCGGGCCCCGATCCGACCCTCGTCGACGACTGCCTGCGCACGCTCGGCATCACCAAGGTGCCCCTCGTGGTCCTGACCCACTTCCACGCCGACCACGTGGCGGGTCTGCCCGGGGTGCTGCGAGGGCGGTCGGTGGGAGCGATCGAGACGACGGGCTTCGAGGAACCGGTGGACCAGGCTGAGTCCGTACGGCGGGAGGCGGCGGCCCGGCACATTCCGGTGACGCGTGCCGCCGCTGGGGAGGAGCGGCGTGCGGGGGCTCTCACCTGGGAGGTGCTGTGGCCCCCGGCGGGCCCCGCGTCGGCGGCGGCGGACGGGCCGAACGACGCCAGCGTCACGATGCTCGTCCGGTCGGCCGGGCTGCGCTTCCTCCTGCTCGGGGACCTCGAACCCCCGGCGCAGCAGGAGCTGTTGAGGTCACCGGCGGGAGCGCGGCTGGCCGGGGTCGACGTGCTCAAGGTCGCTCACCATGGTTCCGCCTACCAGGACCCGGAGCTGATACGCCGGGCCGCTCCGAGGGTCGCGCTCATCTCTGTCGGCGCCGACAACTCGTACGGCCATCCGGCTCCCAGCACGGTTGACGCGCTGCGGGCCGGGGGTGCGGTGGTGCTTCGGACGGACAGGGACGGGGCGTTGGCGGTCGTCGGGACGGGTGGCGGCAGCGGTGGAGGAGGTGACGGTGAAGGCATCCGTGGCGGTCCAGGAGGTGGCGTGCGGGGTGGGGAGCTGTGGGTGGCGCGAGACTGAAGGCATGAATCCGACAGAGGTCGACGCGTATCTCCGCCGCCTGGGCGTTCAGCACCCGGCGTGGCCCACCGTGGAGGTCCTGCGCGAGCTGCATCTGCGCCATCTGCAGACCGTGCCCTTCGAGAACCTGTCGGTGCACCTCGGCGAGGAGATCGTGCTGGCGGAGGAGCGGCTGGTGGACAAGGTGGTGGGCGCCCGGAGGGGAGGGTTCTGCTATGAACTGAACGGGGCGTTCGGGGCCCTGCTGGCCGCGCTCGGCTTCGACGTCACGCTGCTCGCGGGCCGGGTGTACGGGGACGAGGGGCGGCTCGGGATCCCGTACGACCATCTCGCGCTGCGGGTGCGGACGGTGGACGGGGGCGAGTGGCTGGCCGATGTCGGGTTCGGGGCGCACAGCCACTATCCGCTGGCGTTCGGGGCGCGCGGAGAGCAGGAGGATCCCGGTGGCGTCTTCCGGATCGTCGAGGCGGGGCCCGATGCGGCGGGGGTGCGGGGCGGGGACGGTGCGGGGAAGCAGGGCGGGGGTGAGGTCGCGGATCTGGAGGTCCGCAACGGCGACAGGAGGCAGTACCGGCTGGAGGTGCGGCCCAGGGTGCTCGGTGACTTCGTGGCCGGAGCGTGGTGGCACAGCACCTCGCCGGCCTCGCACTTCACACAGTCACTGGTGTGTTCGAGAGTGACGGAGGAGGGAGGGCGGATCACGCTCAGTGGACGGGTCCTCAAGTCGACGTCGGCCGACGGGGCGCGGGAGGAAAGGGAGTTGGAGACGGACGAGGAGGTGCTGGAGGTGTATCGGGACCGGTTCGGTATCGAGCTCGGTGCTGTGCCGGTGGTGCGGAATCCCGGCCGAAGCGGCTGACCTGGAAAATGGTGGCGTGAGGGATGTGAGACATGTGCTGGTGCTGCCTGACCGGGATGCCGCGGAGGCGGTGGTCGAGGCGCTCGGGGAGCGGTTCGGGGTGGATGAGGAGCCTCAGGTCGTTCGGGACGCGTTGGCGGGGGAGGACGACGCGGAGGATGCGCAGTGGCTGGTCGTGCTGCGGGACGAGGCGGGGCGGCTGGATCCGGGGGAGCTGGACGCGTTCGTGGGGGAGTGGGAGGGGTGGCGGGAGGAGCCGTAGGGCGCCGGCAACGCCGAGGTCGACGCCCAGCTGGGGCGGCTGGGCGACGCCGACCACCTCGCCACCGACGCTGCCCGGGCGGGGTGTCGTCGCTTGCCCGCGCCGGTGAGGCGTCGTCGATGATGACACCCGGACGTCGACGCCGTGCCGGTGCGCCCCCGTCCCGCCCCAGCGGCATGACTGCCCGCGGCTGTGCATGGTGAGCCGCTGCTGGATTCTGCTCTGACCTTCGTTGTCAGTGGTCCGTGGGATGCTGTGCGGGATGGCCAGGAAGAGTGCTGATGACGATGTTCTTGCCCCGGTGACGGTTGCCGTGGGGCAGGAGGACCTGCTGCTTGATCGGGCTGTGCAGGAGGTGGTGGCCGCTGCTCGGGCCGCTGACGCGGACACGGATGTGCGGGATCTGACTTCGGAGCAGTTGCAGCCGGGGACGCTGGCCGAGTTGACCAGTCCGTCGTTGTTCGCGGAGCGCAAGGTCGTCGTCGTGCGCAATGCGCAGGATCTTTCGGCCGACACCGTCAAGGACGTGAAGGCGTATCTCGGGGCGCCCGCCGAGGAGATCACCCTGGTGCTGCTGCACGCGGGGGGAGCGAAGGGCAAGGCGCTGCTCGATGCCGCGCGGAAGGCGGGAGCCCGGGAGGTCGCCTGTCCGAAGATGACCAAGCCGGCGGATCGGCTGGCCTTCGTGCGGCAGGAGTTCCGGGGGACCGGGCGGTCCGCCACGCCCGAGGCGTGCCAGGCGCTGGTCGACTCGATCGGCAGTGACCTGCGGGAGCTTGCCTCCGCGGTGGCGCAGCTGGTCGCCGATGTCGAGGGCACGATCGACGAATCTGTTGTGGGGCGGTACTACACGGGGCGGGCCGAGGCCTCCAGTTTCACCGTCGCCGACCGGGCCGTGGAGGGGCGGGCGGCGGAGGCGTTGGAGGCGCTCAGGTGGTCGTTGGCGACCGGGGTCGCGCCGGTCATGATCACCAGTGCGTTGGCGCAGGGGGTGCGGGCGATCGGGAAGCTGTCGTCCGCTCGGGGTGGGCGTCCTGCTGATCTCGCGCGCGAGCTGGGGATGCCGCCGTGGAAGATCGATCGGGTGCGGCAGCAGATGCGTGGGTGGACGCCGGATGGGGTGGCGGTCGCGTTGCGGGCGGTGGCCGAGGCGGACGCGGGGGTGAAGGGCGGGGGGGACGATCCCGAGTACGCGTTGGAGAAGGCCGTGGTCGCGATCGCTCGGGCGGCTCGGTCTCGGGGGCGCGGGTAGTCGGCTGGGCTGCTGACGTAGGTGGGGCCGGGTGGGGGTGGGTTTTCGCCGGCCCGAGTCAGCGGGGTGCCGCTGCGCCTACCCGTGTCGCACTGGTGGCACGAATACCTGCCGCTGTGCGAGGCGTACGGTGCTGCTCCCTGCGGTGCGACTGTGGGTGGGCGCCAACTTAGTGGTGGGTTGCCCGCAGTTGTGTGAGGCGGGTGGTGTTCTCCTCTTGCGGTGCGAGGGTCTGTGGCTGGGCGAGTGGGGTAGGTGGGTGGGCGCCGCCTCCTGGTGGGATGGCCTGCAGTTGTGCGGAGTCGGGTGGGTGCTGCCTTTGTGATGCGACTGCCCGCAGATGTGTGAGGTGGGTGGTGTTCTCCTCTTGCGGTGCGAGGGTCTGTGGCTGGGCGAGTGGGGTAGGTGGGTGGGCGCCGCCTCCTGGTGGGATGGCCTGCAGTTGTG
>NZ_JBEZKG010000021.1:0-90316 GCF_040651535.1 Streptomyces sp. NPDC048420 | reverse complement strand
TGCGGAGTCGGATGGGTGCTGCCTATGTGATGCGACTGCCCGCAGATGTGTGAGGTGGGTGGTGCTCTCCTCCTGCGGTGCGAGGGTCTGTGGCTGGGCGAGTGGGGGGGGGCGCCGTCTGAGTGGTGGGATGGCCTGCAGTTGTGCGGAGTCGGGTGGGTGCTGCCTTTGTGATGCGGCTGCTCGCGGTTGTGCGAGGTGGGTGGTGTTCTCCTCTTGCGGTGCGAGGGTCTGTGGCTGGGCGAGTGGGGCGGTTGCCGCTGCTGGGTGGGGTGCCGGGTCGGAGCTACGTGGGTTCGGGTAGCCGCTGCTGGGTGGGTGTCGGCCCTGCGGTGCGGCCGCAGGCAGCCGTGTTCGTTGTTTCCCGCATGCCTCCCCGGCCCACGCGGAGGACAATCGGAGCTGTCAGCCGAACATCGCCGGACAACGGAGAGGTGGCGGTCGTCATGGCTGAGCATCCGCATGCTGTGCTCGTTCGTAAGGGGTTCGAGGCGTTCACCCACGGGGATATGGACACCTTGCGGGAGTTGATCGCGAAGGACGCCACGCATCACGTGCCCGGTAGTCACCCGCTCTCGGGGGACTTCAAGGGGCAGGACGCCATCATCGACATGTATCAGAGGCTCGGGGAGGCGACCGGCGGGTCGATGCGGCTCGAGATGCTCGGGATCGCCGTCGACGGGCGGGGGCACGCCGTCGTGATGTGCCGGTTCACCGCCGAGAGGAAGGGGCGGCGGCTGGACGACACCGGATGCATCGTCTTCCGGATCGTCGGGGACAAGGTCACCGACCTCGACGAGTGCGTCGCGGACATCGACAAGAACAACGAGTTCTGGGCGGACTGAGAGCCGTAGGCACTGACGGACACACCATGCCGAAGGCCCCGGTGCCGTCGTCCTGGGGAAGGGCGAGGGCACCGGGGCCTCGGTTCAAGCTGCTCGGAGACCACGCCCGCGTGGCGAACGCAGGCCGCGCGTGGTTCCTGGGTGCCGGTCGGGAGCGGATGAGAGAGGGCCCGCTCTGGGTCCTTCCGGCGGTCAGATCAGAAGGTGTGCCTTAGAGGCCCGCGACCTTGGAAGCAAGCGCCGACTTCTTGTTGGCGGCCTGGTTCTTGTGGATGACACCCTTGGAGACGGCCTTGTCGAGCGCACGCGCGGCAGCGCGCTGCAGCTCGGTGGCCTTCTCGGTGTCACCCGCGGCAGCGGCCTCACGGGCCTTGCGGATCGCGGTCTTCAGGGAGGACTTGACGGCCTTGTTGCGCAGCCGGGCCTTCTCGTTGGTCTTGATCCGCTTGATCTGGGACTTGATGTTCGCCACGAATGAGCCTTTCTACGAGGTGCCTGAGGGCACGTGTGCGCCCAGCACCTCTTCCTTGTCATTGTTTTATGCCTCGCGCTGAGAGGGCATGAGACACAGCTGCCCAGACTACCAGCGGCCCGGCACACGGCCCAAACCGGTCCCCGGTCCCCGCCCGTGGGACCATGGAGGCTACGTATCGATCCGACCCGAGACCGCAGACACTGCGGACGCCTCAAGAATCAGGACCCTGCGTGCCCGCGATCCCCAGCCATGTGCCCGAGCCGAGCCGTACCGACCCGGCTCTGATCCGCAACTTCTGCATCATCGCGCACATCGACCACGGCAAGTCCACGCTCGCCGACCGGATGCTCCAGCTGACCGGTGTGGTCGAGCAGCGCCAGATGCGTGCTCAGTACCTCGACCGGATGGACATCGAGCGCGAGCGCGGAATCACGATCAAGTCGCAGGCGGTGCGTCTGCCGTGGGCTCCGACCGACGACAAGAGCAACACGCACATCCTCAACATGATCGACACCCCGGGGCACGTCGACTTCACCTACGAGGTCTCGCGGTCGCTCGCCGCCTGTGAGGGCACCGTCCTCCTCGTCGACGCCGCCCAGGGCATCGAGGCCCAGACCCTCGCCAACCTGTATCTGGCGATGGAGAACGACCTCACGATCATCCCGGTGCTCAACAAGATCGACCTGCCGGCCGCGCAGCCCGAGAAGTTCGCCGAGGAGCTCGCGAACCTCGTCGGGTGCGACCCGTCCGACGTCCTCAAGGTCTCCGCCAAGACCGGCCTCGGCGTCGACGCGCTGCTGGACCGGGTCGTCAAGGAGGTCCCGGCCCCGGTCGGTGTCGCCGACGCCCCCGCCCGCGCGATGATCTTCGACTCGGTCTACGACTCCTACCGCGGTGTCGTGACGTACGTCCGTGTCATCGACGGCCAGCTCAACAAGCGTGAGCGCATCAAGATGATGTCGACCGGCGCGACCCACGAGCTGCTGGAGATCGGGACGAACTCGCCCGAGATGCTGGGCGCCGACGGCCTCGGCGTCGGTGAGGTGGGCTACCTCATCACCGGTGTGAAGGACGTCCGCCAGTCCAAGGTCGGTGACACCGTCACCAGCCAGCAGAAGGGGGCGACCGAGGCGCTCGGGGGGTACAAGGACCCCAAGCCCATGGTCTTCTCCGGTCTGTATCCGCTGGACGGCTCCGACTACCCGGAGCTGCGCGAGGCCCTCGACAAGCTCCAGCTCAACGACGCCGCGCTCGTCTACGAGCCGGAGACCTCCGCCGCGCTGGGCTTCGGTTTCCGCGTCGGCTTCCTGGGCCTGCTGCACCTCGACGTGATCCGCGAGCGCCTGGAGCGCGAGTTCGGGCTCGACCTCATCGCGACCGCACCGAACGTGGTCTACCGGGTGGTGATGGAGGACGGCACCGAGCACACCGTCACCAATCCGAGCGAATTCCCCGAGGGCAAGATCAACGAGGTGTACGAGCCCGTCGTACGCGCCACGATCCTCGCCCCGACCGAGTTCATCGGCTCGATCATGGAGCTGTGCCAGACCCGGCGCGGCACCCTGCTCGGTATGGACTACCTCTCCGAGGACCGGGTCGAGATCCGCTACACGCTCCCCCTCGCGGAGATCGTGTTCGACTTCTTCGACCAGCTGAAGTCGAAGACGCGCGGTTACGCCTCGCTGGACTACGAGCCCACCGGTGAGCAGACCTCCAGCCTGGTCAAGGTCGACATCCTGCTGCACGGCGACAAGGTCGACGCGTTCTCCGCGATCACCCACAAGGACGCGGCCTACGCCTACGGTGTGCGGCTCGTCGCCAAGCTGCGGGAGCTCATCCCGCGGCAGGCCTTCGAGGTGCCCATCCAGGCCGCCATCGGCTCCCGGGTCATCGCCCGCGAGACCATCCGCGCCATCCGCAAGGACGTCCTCGCCAAGTGCTACGGCGGTGACATCTCCCGTAAGCGGAAGCTGCTGGAGAAGCAGAAGGAAGGCAAGAAGCGGATGAAGATGGTGGGTTCCGTGGAGGTTCCGCAGGAGGCCTTCATCGCGGTGCTTTCCAGCGATGACAGCGCGGGGTCGGGCAAGGGCAAGAAGTAACCGCGGGTTACAGTCGGTTACCCGTCGAATCGGATGGAAAGGGGGTCCGTCGTGCGAAAGCGTGGCGGGCCCCTACGCGTGCGTAACGTCGCGCTCTGTAGGAAGTGACAGGCCGCCGCCCCTTACGAACCGGTCGGCCGCGCTTTACTCTGATCCCTGCTCGATAGTTACTCGCGAGTTAAACAACAGCCGCTACCTGAGCCAGCCGCGCTGTCGCGGGCCCCGGAGGATGTCGTGAGCGACACACAGACACTGATCGAGAACCGTCCGCCGAGTGTGGCGACCCTCTTCCTGGAGCGTGTTGCGAGCACACCGGACACCGAGGCGTACCGCTACCCGGTGCCGGCGGCCTCCGGCCAGGGCCCGGACGAGTGGAAGTCGCTCACCTGGGCGCAGGCCGCGGAGCGGGTGCACGCCATCGCGGCCGGGCTGATCGAGCTGGGGGTGCAGCCCGAGCAGCGGGTCGCCCTCGCAGCCTCGACCCGGATCGAGTGGATCCTCGCGGACCTCGGCATCATGTGTGCCGGTGCCGCCACGACCACGGTCTATCCGCAGACCAACGCCGACGAGTCGGCGTTCATCCTCTCCGACTCCGAGAGCCGGGTGCTGATCGCGGAGGACGCGGCCCAGCTCGCCAAGGCGATCGAGAAGCGCGGTGAGCTGCCCACGCTCACCCATGTCGTGGTGATCGACCCGGCGGGCGTGGAGACCAGCGACTTCGTGCTCACGCTCACCGAGCTGGAGGCCCGGGGCGCCGCCCGGCTGGAGAAGGACCCCGACCTGATCCAGGAGCGGGTCGGCGCGATCACCAAGGACCAGCTCGCGACCCTCATCTACACCTCGGGCACCACCGGCCGGCCCAAGGGCGTACGGCTGCCGCACGACAACTGGGCGTACATGGCGAAGGCGATCGCCGCGACCGGGCTGATCAGCGGCGAGGACGTGCAGTACCTGTGGCTGCCGCTCGCCCACGTCTTCGGCAAGGTGCTCACGTCCGGGCAGATCGAGGTCGGTCACGTCACCGCCGTCGACGGCCGCGTCGACAAGATCATCGAGAATCTGCCGGTCGTGCAGCCGACGTACATGGCGGCCGTCCCGCGCATCTTCGAGAAGGTCTACAACGGGGTCGCCGCCAAGGCCCGTGCGGGCGGCGGCGCCAAGTACAAGATCTTCCAGTGGGCCGCCGAGGTGGGCCGTGCCTACGCCAAGGAGAGCCAGGACAACTTCCGGCGCACCGGCACCGCGAACGCGTCCTTCGGCCTGAGCGCCAAGCACAGGGTGGCCGACGCGCTGGTCTTCTCGAAGATCCGGGAGGCGTTCGGCGGGAACCTGCGGGCGTGTGTCTCCGGTTCCGCAGCGCTCGCGCCCGAGATCGGGTACTTCTTCGCCGGCGCCGGCATCCACATCCTGGAGGGCTACGGTCTTACGGAGTCCTCGGCGGCCTCGTTCGTGAACCCGGGGGAGGCCTACCGCACCGGCACGGTCGGCAAGCCGTTGCCCGGCACGGAGGTGCGCATCGCGGACGACGGGGAGATCCTGCTGCGCGGGCCCGGGATCATGGAGGGCTACCACGGGCTGCCCGAGAAGACGGCGGAGGTCCTTGAGGCCGACGGGTGGTTCCACACCGGGGACATCGGCGAGCTGTCGCCCGACGGGTATCTGAAGATCACCGACCGCAAGAAGGACCTCATCAAGACGTCCGGCGGCAAGTACATCGCGCCCGCCGAGGTGGAGGGGCAGTTCAAGGCGGTGTGTCCGTACGTCTCCAACATCCTGGTGCACGGGGCCGACCGGAACTTCTGCACGGCGCTCATCGCGCTGGACGAGGTGTCGATTCTCGACTGGGCCAAGGAGAACGGGCTCGAGGGGAAGTCGTACGCGGAGGTCGTCGCCGCGCCGGCCACCGTGTCCATGGTCGACGGGTATGTGAAGCAGCTCAACGAGGGGCTTCAGCGGTGGCAGACGATCAAGAAGTTCCGGTTGCTGCCGCGGGATCTTGATGTGGAGCACGGGGAGATCACGCCGAGCCTGAAGTTGAAGCGGCCCGTTGTGGAGCGGGAGTACAAGGCTCTTATCGACGAGATGTATGCGGGGTCTCGCGAGGCGTAGGGGGTGGCTGGGGACGTGCGCGGCTGCCGGTGCGTCGTGGCTGGTCGCGCAGTTCCCCGCGCCGCTGAAAGCACAGGTCACCGCATCTCCAGGAGATGCCGGAGTTCCTGCACCTGGGTGCGCTGAGGCTCCGTCAACTCGTCTTCCAAGGCCGCCAGTCGCTTGCCGACCTCCTGGTAATCGGTCCGTTGCCGTGCCAGTAGCCGCTCCAGTTGCCGGTTCTTCCGGTGCAGTTCCAAAAAGACGCTGACCTTCGCGCGGAGCACCCAGGGATCGAACGGCTTGGTCAGGTAGTCCGCCGCGCCTGTCGCGTAGCCGCGGAAGGCGTAACCCGAGTCGTCCTCCGCTCCCGTGAGGAAGATGATCGGGACGTCCTTCGTCTGGTCCAGGCGTTTGATGTTGGCCGCTGTCTCGAAGCCGTCCATGCCCGGCATGCGGACGTCCAGGAGGACCAGGGCGAACCGGCGGCGGAGCAGGGCCTTCATCGCCTCCTCGCCGGAACGGGCGCGGATCAGCGGTTCGTTGAGGGACCCCAGGACGGCCTCCAGGGCTATCAGGTTGTCCTCCATGTCGTCGACCAGGAGGATGCCGGCCCTGTCGTCGGTCGTTGCCTCAGCGCTCATGTGACTGCCTCATTCAGTCGTCGGTGGGCGGGACCACCGCCTCCTCGGCATCGGCCTGCTCCGCCGGTTCCGCGCCCTCGGGGTCCAGGAGTGCGCAGACCACGGTCAGCAGCTGGTCGACGTCCACCGGCTTGGGTACGTAGTCGTTGGCGCCGCGCGCGATCGACTTCTCGCGGTCTCCGGGCATCGCCTTCGCGGTGAGCGCGACGATGGGCAGGCCGGTCCAGCGCGGGGTGCGGCGGATGGCTGCGATGGTCTCGTAGCCGTCCATCTCCGGCATCATGATGTCCATCAGGACGAGTTCGACGTCCGGGTTGCGCTCCAGGGTCTCGATACCCTCGCGGCCGTTCTCCGCGTAAAGCACCGGCATCCCGACCCGGCCCAGCACATGGGTGAGGGCGAAGACGTTGCGGATGTCGTCGTCGACGATCAATACCCGGCGCCCGGACAGCACTTGACCCGCCCGACCCGCCTTCCACGCGTCCAGTTTGGTGGGCGCGGGCCAGGAGTCCTCGGCGTCGTGGGCGGTCGGATAGGGCTCGGAGGACAGGTCCTCCGGGGCCGGCGCCGGTCGGTCCTCGGTGGTCGGGCCGGTCGCCGCGTGGCCGGGGCTGACGACGGGGACGTAGAGCGTGAAGGTGGAGCCCTTGCCGGGCTCGCTGTCCGCGATGATACGGCCGCCCAGCAGGCCCGCGATCTCCCGGCTGATGGACAGGCCGAGCCCGGTGCCGCCGTACTTGCGGTTGGTCGTGCCGTCGGCCTGCTGGAACGCCTCGAAGATCACCGGGAGTTTCTCCCGCGCGATGCCGATGCCGGTGTCGGACACCGCGAAGGCGATCACGTCGTCGCTGTCGCGGACGTATCGGTGCTCGGGGTCCTTGATGCGGTTGACGCGCAGCTCGACGCGGCCGGTGGCGGTGAACTTGATCGCGTTGGAGAGCAGGTTGCGCAGGATCTGCTGGAGGCGCTGCTCGTCGGAGTACATCTCGCGCGGCACGGCCTCGCCGACCGCCACCTCGAAGGCGAGCCCCCGGTCCAGGGTGAGCGGGCGGAAGGTGGCGTGGACGTAGTCGAGCAGTTTGATGAGCGGCAGTTTCTTGGGGCGTACGTCCATCCGGCCGGCCTCGATCTTCGACAGGTCCAGGATGTCGTTGATCAGCTGGAGCAGGTCGGAGCCGGAGCGGTGGATCGTCGTCGCGAACTGGACCTCCTGGTCGGAGAGATGACCGTCCGGGTTGTCGGAGAGCAGCCTGGCCAGGATCAGCAGGGAGTTCAGGGGGGTGCGGAGCTCGTGCGACATGTTCGCCAGGAACTCCGACTTGTATTGGGAGGAGGTGGCCAACAGTGCCGCCTTCTCCTCCAGTTCGGCGTTCGAGCGCTGCAACTCCGCCTGCTGCATCTGGAGTTCGTCCGAGCGCTCCTGGAGCTGCATCGCCAGACGCTGGGACTCGCCGAGCAGGGACTCGGTGCGGGAGTTGGCGATGATGGTGTTGATGGCGACGCCGATGGTGTTCACGAACTGGTCGAAGAAGGCCAGGTGGACGTCGGAGAAGCGGGAGAAGGAGGCGAGTTCGATGACGCCGAGGAGCTTGTCCTCGAAGAGGATCGGGATGATCACGACACTGGCGGGAGCGGCCTCACCCAGACCGCTGTTGATCTTGATGTAGTCCGGCGGGGCCTCCTCCACCAGGATCCGCTTCTTCTCCCGGGCCGCCTGGCGCACCAGACCGTGGACCGGCATGCCGCCGGTGTCCACGGTCGCGCCCTGCGCCGAGCCGTAGCCCGCGATGAACGCCAGCCCCTTTGCAGGAACGGTTGTGCGCAGGGAGGCGCCGTCCTCGTCCGGGTCGGCCAGGAAGAACGCCCCGTACTGGGCGTTCACCAGCGGGGTCAGCTCGCGCAGGATCAGGTCGGCGACCTCCATCAGGTCCCGGTGGCCCTGCATGAGGGCGGCCAGACGGGCGAGGTTCGACTCCAGCCAGTCCTTGGCGCGGGTCGTCTCGCGGAGGTTGGCCACCATCAGGTTGATGTTGTCCTTGAGCTCGGCGACCTCTCCTTGCGTCTCCACGGTGATCGAGCGGGACATGTCGCCCTGGGCCACCGCGGAGGCGACCTCGGCGATCGCGCGGACCTGGGTGGTCAGGTTGGAGGCGAGTTCGTTCACGTTGGTCGTCAGGCGCTTCCAGGTGCCGTACACGCCCTCGACCCGCGCCTGGCCGCCGAGTTGGCCCTCGCTGCCCACCTCGCGGGCCACCCGGGTGACCTCGGAGGAGAAGGAGGAAAGCGTGTCGACCATGGTGTTGATGGCGGTCTTCAGCTCCAGGATCTCGCCGCGGGCGTCCACGTCGATCTTCTTGGACAGGTCGCCGTTGGCGACGGCGGTGGTCACCTGGGCGATGTTGCGGACCTGCGAAGTCAGGTTGTCCGCCATGTAGTTGACGTTGTCGGTCAGGTCACGCCAGACCCCGGAGACCCCCAGGACCTGGGCGCGGCCGCCGAGCCGGCCGTCGGTGCCGACCTCGCGGGCCACGCGGGTCACCTCGTCGGCGAAGGCCCGCAGCTGCTCCACCATCGTGTTGACGGTGTCCTTCAGTTCGAGGATCTCACCGCGCGCGTCGACGGTGATCTTCTTGGACAGGTCGCCGTTGGCGACGGCGGTGGTCACCTGGGCGATGTTGCGGACCTGCGAAGTCAGGTTCAGGGCCATGAAGTTGACGTTGTCGGTGAGGTCCTTCCAGACGCCGGAGACGCCCCGCACCTGCGCCTGGCCGCCGAGGTTGCCTTCGGTGCCGACCTCGCGGGCGACGCGGGTGACCTCGTCGGCGAAGGCGGAGAGCTGGTCGACCATGGTGTTGATCGTGGACTTCAGCTCCAGGATCTCGCCCTTCGCCTCGACCGTGATCTTCTTGCCGAGATCGCCCTGGGCCACGGCCGTCGACACCAGGGCGATGTTGCGGACCTGCGAAGTCAGGTTGTCCGCCATGAAGTTGACGTTGTCGGTGAGGTCCTTCCAGACGCCGGAGACGCCCCGCACCTGCGCCCGCCCACCAAGGTTTCCCTCGGTGCCGACCTCGCGGGCGACGCGGGTGACCTCGTCGGCGAAGGCGGAGAGCTGGTCGACCATCGTGTTGATCGTCGACTTCAGCTCCAGGATCTCGCCCTGGGCGTCGACGGTGATCTTCTGGCTCAGGTCGCCGTTGGCCACGGCGGTGGTCACCTGGGCGATGTTGCGGACCTGCGAAGTCAGGTTCGACGCCATGAAGTTGACGTTGTCGGTAAGGTCCTTCCAGACCCCGGAGACACCCCGCACCTGGGCCCGGCCGCCCAACTGCCCTTCGGTGCCGACTTCTCGGGCGACGCGGGTGACCTCGTCGGCGAAGGCGGAGAGCTGGTCGACCATGGTGTTCACGGTGAGCTTCAGTTCGAGCAGTTCGCCGGTCGCCTCGACCGTGACCGTGCGGGTCAGGTCACCGCGGGCCACCGCCGTGGTCACCAGGGCGATGTCCCGGACCTGGGCGGTCAGCCGGGACGCCATGGTGTTGACCGCCTCGGTCACGTCCCGCCAACTGCCCGACAGGCCGGTCACCTTGGCCCGCCCGCCGAGCCGGCCCTCGGTGCCGACCTCACGGGCCACCCGGGTCACCTCGCCGGTGAACAGGGAGAGCTGGTCGACCATCTTGTTCACGGCCCGGCCGAGACGCCGTAGATCACCGCGCAGTTGTCGGTTGCCGTCGTGCAGGTCGACCCGCTGGGTCAGATCACCGCCGGCCACCGCGTCGAGCACCCGGGTCGCGTTGGCGGCCGGGGCCACCAATGCGTCGAGCAGCTGGTTCACGTCGTTGACCCTGGAGGCCCACGAGCCCTGGCCCGGGCTGGGGGAGAGCCGCTCGTCCAGTCGGCCGTGCCGCACGAGTTCCCGCTTCACACGGTTGACCTCACCGGTGAAGTGGAGGTTCCGGTCCACCAGCTGGTTGAAGACAGCCGTCAGTTCGGCCACGATCCCGTCGCCGGCCTCCGGCAGTTTCGCGAAGTCACCGTCCCGGGCCGCGGTCATCGCGGCGAGCAGAGGGCGCAGATCCGATGCTCGAATCCAGGCTTCTTTCTGTCCTTCTTCGAGCACAGGCGTACCACTGTTCTCTCGCATGGCGGCCCACTTCGGTAACTCGGCGCTTATGGGCGTGGCCAGTCTGTCACTCTGTCCGCATCGACCGAGGTGTATTCGTCCGAACTGCTCGGGGAGACGGACATGGGGGCCATTCCTGTGCAACGGGAGTCCGTTGCCCGCGCGTCCGACGCGCCCGTGACGGGCGGCGCCGCGTTCCCGCCCGCCCCGGCGCAGACCCACGCCACCCTCTCCGGAAGTCCGCTCGCGCCGGGCTCGGCCCGGGCGTTGTTACGCGGCGCGCTCACCGAATGGGCCGAACTCGGCCTGCCCGGAGCCGAGTTCCTCACCGACCGGCAGGGCGACGACGCCGTGGTCGTGGTCAGCGAACTCGTCACGAACGCCGTTGTGCACGCGGGCACCGACGTCGAGCTGAGCTGCCGGCTGGAGGCACGCACCGGCGGGCTCGTCGTCGAGGTCCTCGACCACCATCCCTCGCGGGCCCCGCGCTGGGGGCCGCCCGGTGCGGGCGAGCCCCCGAACGAGAGCGGGCGCGGGCCCGAACCGTCGTACGGCACACCGGAGTACGGCCGCGGACTGCGCCTGGTCGCCGCCCTCGCCGAGTCCTGGGGCATCACCTACCGCACGGGCGCCAAGACGGTCTGGGCACGGCTCCCGGCCGGGGGGAAGGAGGCCCTCGACGGGATCCAGGCGTATGCGGAGGAGGGCACGCAGGAGCGGGAGGTGCGGGCGACCGGGGAGCGAGGGCGGGAGGTGCTGGCGGCCGAGGAGCGCGGGCGGGAGTCGCGGCCGGCCGAGGAGCGCGGGCGGGGCTCGCGGGCAGGCGGGGAGCACGGGAACGAGTGGCGGTCGTGTGCGGTCAGTGGGACTGGGGACGAGCGAGGGTCAGGGCCTGCGGAGGAGCATGCGCAGCGGCCGCGGCCCGTGGGGGAGGACGCGCAGGAGTCGCTGCCTGCGGGGGAGGATGCGCACGGGGCGCTGCCCGTGGAGGAGGATGCGCAGGAGTCGCCGCCCGCGGGGGAGCACAGGCAGGGTTTGCCGCCCGCGGGGGAGCACAGGCAGGGTTTGCCGCCCGCGGGGGAGCAGACGCTGGACTGGGAGGCACTGGCGGGCGGGGAGCGCTGGCTGAACCGTGGTGCCCTGTCCTTCCTCGCCGAGGCCTCCGACCTGCTCGCCGGGCAGCTCGACGAGAACCTCGTCGCCGCGCTCGCCGGGCAGCTGATCGTGCCGCGGCTGGCCGACTGGTGCGCGGTGTGGCTGGAGGACGAGGTCGCCGGGCGCTGGGGGTCTCCTCGCCCGGGTGAGGCCGAGAGCGGTTGGGGCGAGGGCGTGCTGCCCGGGCCCCGGCTGGCCAGGGTGTGGCACGGCTCCGAGAACCGGATCGAGGAGCTGCGCCGGGCACTGGAGAATGAGCCGCCGTGGCCGTCGTCCGGTCGGGACCACCCCGGGCCCGAATCGTTCCCCTGGCCCGGCGAGGCGCTCGGCCCGCACGGCACGCGCGGCTCCGCGCTCGCCTACCGCCTCACGGCCGGCGGCCGCCCTCTGGGCACCCTTGTCATCGGGCGAGCCGGGCTCAGCGCCTTCCCCGACGAGATCACCGGGCTCGTCGAGGACCTCAGCCGCCGGGTGGCGCTCGCCATCGGCGCCGCCCGCCAGTACGCCCGCCAGGCCACCATCAGCGCGGTGCTCCAGCGCGGCCTGCTGCCCGGCGCGGTCGCCGAGATCCCCGGGGTGCGCAGCGCCCTGGTGTACGAGCCGTGCGACAAGGGCGGGCCCAGCGGCGACTTCTACGACCTCTTCCCGGCCGGCGACGGCCGCTGGTGCTTCGCCGTCGGTGACGTCCAGGGCAAGGGCCCCGAGGCCGCCGTGGTGATCGGGCTGGCCCGCCCCTGGCTCAGGCTGCTGGCCCGCGAGGGCTACCGCGTCGCCGACGTACTCGACCGCCTCAACCAGCTGCTCCTCGACGACGCGACGGAGGCCGCGGACGCGGCGGCACGGGCGCTGGCCTCTGCCGGCGGACGCCCCCCGCGCCCCGGCGACGGCCCGCAGACCCGCTTCCTGTCCCTCCTCTACGGCGAACTCGCGCCCTTCGACGGCGGAGTGCGCTGCACCCTCGCCTCCGCAGGACATCCGTTGCCGCTGCTGCTCGGGGCGGCCGGCGAGGTCCGTACGGCCGCCCGCCCGCAGACCCTGCTCGGGGTCGTCGAGGACGAGACGTACACCAGTGAGACCTTCGAGCTGCGGCCCGGCGACAGCCTGCTGTGCGTCACGGACGGGGTGACCGAGCGGCGCAGCGGCAGCCGTCAGTTCGACGACGAGAACGGCCTCGCGGAGGCGCTCGCCGGGTGCGCGGGCCTGGACGCCGAGCTGATCGCGGAGCGGATCAAACGGCTGGTGCACGAGTTCGGGGCGCGACCGCCGGAGGACGATCTGGCGCTGCTGGTGCTCCAGGCGGAGTGACCGTCCCGGGTGCTGGACAATGGAGGGCATGCCTTCCGCACTTCCCGACGGTGAGCCGGTCCCCGACGACGGCGCGCTGCCGCCCACCGCGCTCACCGGGTCCGCCGACCGCCCCCTCGGCTTCTACCTGCACGTCCCCTACTGCGCGACCCGCTGCGGCTACTGCGACTTCAACACCTACACGGCGACCGAGCTGCGCGGCACGGGCGGGGTGCTGGCGTCCCGCGACAACTACGCGGCCAGCCTGATCGACGAGATCAGGCTGGCCCGGAAGGTCCTCGGCGACGACCCACGGCCCGTCCGCACGGTGTTCGTCGGCGGCGGTACGCCCACGCTGCTGGCCGCCGGGGATCTCGTACGGATGCTGGGGGCGATCCGCGACGAGTTCGGGCTGGCCGAGGACGCGGAGGTCACCACCGAGGCGAACCCGGAGTCGGTGGACCCGGCGTATCTGTCCGCGCTCCGCGAGGGCGGCTTCAACCGGGTGTCCTTCGGGATGCAGAGCGCGAAGCAGCACGTACTGAAGGTGCTGGACCGTACGCACACGCCGGGGCGGCCCGAGGCGTGCGTTGCGGAGGCGCGGGCGGCGGGGTTCGATCATGTGAACCTGGACCTGATCTACGGCACGCCGGGGGAGTCCGACGACGACTGGCGGGCGTCCCTGGAGGCGGCGATCGGGGCCGGACCGGACCATGTGTCGGCGTACGCGCTGATCGTCGAGGAGGGCACGCAGCTCGCCCGGCGCATCCGCCGGGGTGAGGTCCAGATGACCGACGACGACGTGCACGCGGACCGGTATCTGATCGCGGAGGACGTGCTGTCCGGGGCCGGGTTCGACTGGTACGAGGTGTCGAACTGGGCCACCTCGGACGCGGGCCGGTGTCTGCACAACGAGCTGTACTGGCGGGGCGCGGACTGGTGGGGAGCCGGTCCCGGGGCGCACTCGCACGTGGGCGGGGTGCGGTGGTGGAACGTGAAGCACCCGGGCGCGTACGCGGCGGCGCTGGCCTCCGGCAGGTCTCCGGGCGCCGGGCGTGAGCTGCTCTCGGAGGAGGACCGGCGGGTCGAGCGGATCCTGCTGGAGCTGCGGTTGCGGGAGGGGGCGCCGCTGTCCCTGCTGCGCGAGGAGGGGCTGGCTGCTTCTCGGCGGGCGCTGGGGGAGGGGCTGCTGGAGGCCCGGCCCTACGAGGAGGGGCGGGCTGTGCTGACGCTTCGGGGGCGGTTGCTGGCCGATGCGGTGGTCAGGGACTTGGTGGACTGATCACTCGGCGGAGTGAACGGTCCCAGACGCCGGTTCGACCCCTAACCTTGGTTCGTAGGCTGCCGCCGTGATTGCACGGTGGCGGAAACCGGAGGGCTGCGGAGATGACCGCTGTGGACGACCGACCGATGACCACCGGCATCGTGAAGATCTTCGAGAACCTTGATGTTCCCGACGGCTTCAAGGTCGAGCTTCTCCGGGGGGTAATTGTGATGATGGCGGGGCCGGACGTGGCCCACAACGACATCGTGGAGGCGGTCCAGGACCAGATCCCCCGGCAGCGCTGGCGGCGGCTCCAGACCCAGGACATCGCCATCCTCGAAGAGACCAGCGAGCCGCAGCCCGACCTTGTGGTGATCGAACGAGGCGCCGGGCCAGGGCACGGAAGGCTGATGCCGGCCGAGGTGATCGCCCTGTTGGTGGAGGTTGTCTCCAAGACGAGCGTGCACTGGCACTACGAAGTCAAGCGCTCGATCTACGCCGCGGCGAAGATCCCCGCCTATTTCATCATCGACCCCATCATGGGCCAGTGCGTACTACTCACCGAGCCGACAGGGGAAGGGGAGCACGCGGACTACCGATGCCAGCGGATCACCAAGTTCGGCGACCTCACCCCCTTGGAACCCCTTGGCGTCGAAGTGGACACAAGCGAATTCGCCCTGTACGAGAAGGTCAAGCCCCACCGCTATCCGTGACGAAGTCGATCAGCTCCTCCACCCGCCCCAGCAGCTCCGGCTCCAGGTCCTTGTAGGACCCCACCCGCTTCAGGATCGCCTGCCACACCGCGCCGGTGTTCTCCGACGGCCAGCCCAGGGCCTTGCACACGCCCGTCTTCCAGTCCTGGCCGTGCGGTACCCGCGGCCACGCCTCGATCCCCAGGGATGACGGCTTCACCGCCTCCCAGATGTCGATGTACGGGTGGCCGACCACCAGCGCGTGCTCGCTGGTCACCTCCTGTGCGATGCGCCACTCCTTCGTGCCCGGGAGGAGATGGTCCACGAGGACTCCCAACCGCGCGTCCGGACCCGGTGCGAACTCGGCCACGATCGACGGAAGATCGTCCACGCCCTCCAGGTACTCCACGACCACGCCCTCGATGCGCAGGTCGTCGCCCCAGACCTTCTCCACCAGTTCCGCGTCGTGCCGGCCCTCGACGTAGATACGGCCGGCGCGGGCCACGCGTGCGCGTGCGCCGGGGACGGCCACCGAGCCGGACGCGGTACGGGACGGTCGTACCGGAGACGCGGCCGAGGGTCTGACCAGGGTCACCACCCGGCCCTCCAGGAGGAAGCCGCGGGGCTCCAGCGGGAACACGCGGTGCTTGCCGAAGCGGTCCTCCAGGGTCACCGTGCCCGCCTCGCAGCGGATCACCGCGCCGCAGAAGCCGGTGCCGGGCTCCTCGACCACCAGGCCGGGCTCGGCGGGCACCTCCGGCACCGGCTTGGGCTTCTTCCACGGAGGGGTCAGGTCGGCGGAGTACTGGCGCATTCGGATGACGATAGGAGAACCACGCGGGGGATCACTACGACACGCCGAAGCGGGCCGCCAGCGCGTCCCGCTGCGCCCGCACGAACCCCGCGTCCACCACCGCTCCGTGACCGGGTACGTACAGCGCGTCCTCGCCGCCCAGGTCGAGCAGCCGGTCCAGCGCGGCGGGCCAGTGCGGCCGTACGGCGTCCGGGCCCGCCTGTGGTTCGCCGGACTCCTCGACCAGGTCGCCGCAGAAGACCACCTCCGGGGAGCCGGGGACGAGGACGGCGAGGTCGTGGGCCGTGTGGCCGGGGCCGACGTTCGCCAGCAGGACCTGGCGGCCGCCGCCGAGGTCGAGCGTCCACTCGCCGGAGACGTGATGCCGGGGAGAGACCAGGGCGTCCACCGCCTCGTCGGCCACCGCCGGGTCCAGTCCGTTGCGCACCGCGTCCGCCCGCAGTTCCGCGCGGCCGAGCCGTCCCGCCAGCACCGTCTCCACGCCCACCGCGCCGAACACCTCCGCCCCCGCGAACGCCGCCGACCCGAAGACATGGTCGAAGTGGGGGTGGGTGAGCGCGAGATGGGTCACACGATGGCCGGCGAGTTCCTCGGCCTGTAGGCGCAGGCGGGCGCCCTCCGCGAGGCCGGAGCCGGAATCGATCACCAGGGCCGTGCCCTCGCCGATCACCAGGCCCGCCGTACAGTCCCAGCCCGGCAGCCGGCACCGCCCCACCCCGGTCGCGACCCGCTCCCACCCGAGCTCTTCCCAAGTCACCGTCATACCGCGACGCTAGGGCCTGTCCGGCGGATCATGCCGGCGGCGCGGGGCCTGGCACGCACATCTGCGGCGTTGTCGTCACTCGCCGACGCTCCGCGTCGACTCCCTCCTCCGCCTTGCAGCTGCACACACCAGGCCCCGCTCACCTGCGCTGACAGGGCGCCGCTCCTTGGAGCCGGCCTGATCCGCCGGACAGACCCTGGCCGTACAACCCGTCACGCCAGGACCAGCCTTGCCCAGGTAGTACCCCACCGCCGTACACTGGCCGGGGAGCGCTGGCACTCGAACGGACAGAGTGCCAGGCGAGGCGCCAAGGGAACGACTTCTGGAGGTGTGTGCGCGATGCTGAGTGAACGCAGGCTTCAGGTGTTGCGCGCCATCGTCCAGGACTACGTCGGCACCGAGGAGCCGGTCGGGTCGAAGGCCCTGACCGAGCGGCACAACCTCGGAGTCTCCCCGGCGACCGTGCGCAACGACATGGCGGCCCTGGAGGACGAGGGGTTCATCGCCCAGCCGCACACCAGTGCCGGGCGGATCCCGACCGACAAGGGCTACCGGCTGTTCGTCGACAAGCTCGCGGGCGTCAAGCCGATGACCGCGCCCGAGCGGCGCGCGATCCAGAACTTCCTCGACGGCGCGGTCGATCTCGACGACGTCGTGGCGCGGACCGTTCGGCTGCTCGCGCAGCTGACGCGGCAGGTCGCCGTCGTGCAGTACCCGTCCCTCACCAGGTCCACCGTCCGGCACGTCGAACTGCTCTCGCTCGCCCCCGCGCGCCTGATGCTCGTGCTGATCACGGACACCGGCCGGGTCGAGCAGCGCATGGTCGACTGCCCGGCACCCTTCGGGGAGGCCTCGCTGGCCGATCTGCGGGCGCGGCTCAACAGCCGGGTCGCGGGGCGGCGGTTCGCCGACGTGCCGAGGCTGGTCGAGGACCTGCCCGAGGCGTTCGACGTCGAGGATCGGGGTACGGTCGCGACAGTGCTCTCCACTCTCCTGGAGACGCTCGTCGAGGAGAACGAGGAGCGGCTGATGATCGGCGGCACCGCCAATCTCACCCGCTTCGGACATGACTTTCCCCTCACCATCCGGCCCGTCCTGGAGGCCCTGGAGGAGCAGGTCGTCCTCCTCAAACTCCTTGGTGAGGCCGGGGATTCGGGCATGACCGTACGTATTGGTCACGAGAACGCCTACGAGGGGCTCAACTCCACTTCGGTGGTGTCGGTCGGCTACGGTTCGGGCGGCGAGGCAGTCGCCAAGCTCGGCGTGGTCGGACCGACCCGCATGGATTACCCGGGAACGATGGGAGCGGTACGCGCAGTGGCACGGTACGTCGGACAGATCCTGGCGGAGTCGTAAGTGGCCACGGACTACTACGCCGTTCTCGGCGTGCGCCGCGACGCGTCGCAGGATGAGA
This sequence comes from Streptomyces sp. NPDC048420, assembly GCF_040651535.1. Taxonomy (NCBI): domain Bacteria; kingdom Bacillati; phylum Actinomycetota; class Actinomycetes; order Kitasatosporales; family Streptomycetaceae; genus Streptomyces; species Streptomyces sp. NPDC048420. The sequence goes on along the minus strand of NZ_JBEZKG010000021.1, from coordinate 72,656 downwards.
TCAAGAAGGCGTTCCGTCGGCTCGCACGCGAGCTGCACCCGGACGTCAACCCGGATCCGAAGACCCAGGAGCGGTTCAAGGAGATCAACGCCGCCTACGAGGTGTTGTCGGACCCGCAGAAGAAGCAGGTCTACGACCTCGGCGGCGACCCGCTCTCGCAGGCCGGCGGCGGTGGCGCGGGCGGCTTCGGGGCCGGTGGGTTCGGGAACTTCTCGGACATCATGGACGCGTTCTTCGGTACGGCCTCGCAGCGGGGGCCGCGCTCGCGGACCCGGCGCGGCCAGGACGCGATGATCCGCCTGGAGATCGAGCTCGACGAGGCGGCCTTCGGCACCACGAAGGACATCCAGGTCGACACCGCGATCGTCTGCTCCACGTGTAGTGGTGAGGGCGCGGCGCCGGGCACCTCCGCGCAGACGTGTGACATGTGCCGCGGCCGCGGTGAGGTGTCGCAGGTGACGCGTTCCTTCCTGGGCCAGGTCATGACCTCGCGGCCGTGCCCGCAGTGCCAGGGCTTCGGCACCGTGGTGCCGACCCCGTGCCCGGAGTGCGCCGGCGACGGCCGCGTCCGCTCGCGTCGCACGCTCACGGTCAAGATCCCGGCCGGTGTCGACAACGGCACGCGGATCCAGCTCGCGGGTGAGGGCGAGGTCGGCCCCGGTGGTGGCCCCGCCGGTGACCTCTACGTCGAGATCCACGAACTCCCGCACTCGACCTTCCAGCGCCGCGGCGACGACCTGCACTGCACGGTCACCATCCCGATGACGGCCGCGTCCCTCGGCACCAAGGTCCCGCTGGAGACGTTGGACGGCATGGAGGAGGTCGACATCCGCCCGGGTACGCAGTCGGGACAGTCGATCCCGCTGCACGGTCGAGGCGTCACACATCTGCGCGGCGGCGGCCGGGGCGACCTCATCGTCCACGTCGAGGTCCAGACCCCGACGAAGCTGGATCCCGAGCAGGAGCGGTTGCTGCGCGAGCTGGCCAAGCTGCGCGGCGAGGAACGGCCCACGGGGCAGTTCCAACCTGGGCAGCAGGGCTTGTTCTCGCGGCTGAAGGACGCGTTCAACGGTCGTACCTGAGCCGTGCGACGGTCGTACGTGACTGTGCCAAGGGCGGATTCGGACTTGTCCGGAGGACGTGACAACATGCCGTCATGTCCTCCGCACTGACCGATCTCTTCCCTCATCCGATCGTGCAGGCCCCCATGGCGGGCGGCGTCTCCGTGCCGCGGCTCGCCGCCGCCGTCGCCGATGCGGGCGGGCTCGGATTCCTGGCCGCCGGGTACAAGACGGCCGACGGGATGTACCAGGAGATCAAGCAGCTGCGCGGGCTGACCGGCCGTCCCTTCGGCGTCAACCTCTTCGTGCCGCAGCCGGAGTACGCCGACCCGGCCGCCGTCGAGGTCTACGCCCATCAGCTGGCCGGCGAGGCCACCTGGTACGACACCGAGCTCGGCGACCGCGACAGCGGACGTGACGACGGCTACGACGCCAAGCTCGCCGTCCTGCTCGACAACCCCGTGCCGGTGGCCTCCTTCCACTTCGGCATCCCGAGCAGCGACGCACTGGAGTCGCTGCGCCGGGCCGGCACCTTCACCCTCGTCACCGCGACCAGCCCCGAGGAAGCCCTCGCCGTGCAGTACGCGGGCGCCGACGCGGTCATCGCCCAGGGCGTCGAGGCCGGCGGCCACCAGGGCACCCACCGGGACCTCCCCGAGCAGGACGGCTCGGGACTCGGGCTGCTGTCCCTCGTCGCCCAGATCCGGGAGACGGTCACCATCCCGATCGTCGCCGCCGGCGGCATCATGCGCGGCAGCCAGATCGCCGCCGTCCTCGCCGCCGGCGCGAGCGCGGCCCAGCTCGGCACGGCGTTCCTCGCCACACAGGAGTCCGGCGCCCACGACGTGCACAAGCAGGCGCTGACCAACCCGCTCTACGTCCGTACCGAGTTGACCCGTGCCTTCTCCGGCAGACCGGCCCGCGGCCTGGTGAACCGTTTCCTGCGCGAGCACGGGCCGTACGCGCCCGCCGCCTACCCCGAGGTCCACCACCTCACCGCCCCGCTCCGAAAGGCCGCCGCCAAGGCCGGTGACGCCCAGGGCATGGCGCTGTGGGCGGGCCAGGGCCACCGGATGGCACGCGAACTGCCCGCCGGACAGCTCGTGGAGATACTCGCGGCCGAACTCGACGCAGCGAGGACAGCGTTGTCGGGCAAGGGGGACCTGCGATGACCGCACCGGTGTTCGTGGTCGAGCACTTCGTCGAGCAGACCGAGCCGGGGACCGGCGGACGCTACGTCCTCGACGGCCCCGAAGGCCGCCACGCCGTCTCCGTGAAGCGGCTCCAGCCCGGCGAGGACGTCATCCTCACCGACGGCGCCGGGCACTGGGCCGACTGCGTGGTGCTCGCCTCCGAGGGCAAGGACCGGCTGATCGTCCAGCTGGACTCGGTGAACGAGGCACCTCAGCCGCAGCCGCGCATCACGGTCGTCCAGGCCCTCCCCAAGGGCGACCGCGGTGAACTCGCCGTCGAGACCATGACCGAGGTCGGTGTCGACGCCGTCGTGCCCTGGCAGGCGGCCCGCTGCATCACCCAGTGGCGGGGCGAGCGGGGGCTGAAGGCGCTCGGCAAGTGGCGGGCCACCGCCCGCGAGGCCGGCAAGCAGTCCCGCCGGGTTCTCTTCCCGGAGGTCGCGGACGCGGCAAGCACCAAGCAGGTTGCGGCACTTCTCGCCAAAGCCGACTTCGCCGCGGTGCTCCACTCCGACTTCGAGCGCGGCAGCGAGCCGCTGGCCACCGCCGAACTCCCCGCCGAGGGCGAGATCGTGCTGGTCGTCGGCCCCGAAGGGGGCGTCGCCAAGGACGAGTTGGCGCTCTTCGAGGGGGCGGGTGCGCGCGCCTACGTCCTCGGGCCTACCGTGTTGCGGACGTCGACCGCCGGAACCGCGGCCGCCGCTCTGCTCCTCGGCCGCACCGGCCGCTGGTCCTGAACCCTGGAAGGACGGCTGTGGAACTCGCCCAAGTACGCCTGCTCGTCTCCGACTTCACCGCCTGCTACCGCTTCTACGGCGACGTCCTGGGCCTCAAGCCCCAGTCGGGGGCGACGGGCGGGCCGTACGAGAAGTTCAGCGCCGCGACCGGTTCGGCGGGCATCGCGCTCCAGGACCGGTCGATGATGGCGCAGGTCCTGAACGAACTGGGCGACACGGTCACCGGCCACCGCTCCCTGGTGGTGCTCCGCGTCGACGACCTGGACACCTACTGCGAGCAGATCGCGTCCCGCGGCGCCACCCTGCTGCACGGCCCGTCCCCCATGACCGACCGCATGCGCGTCGCCCACCTCAAGGATCCCGAGGGCAACCTGGTGGAACTCCAGGAGTGGCTGCTCCTGCGCGGCTGAGAACTGCGAGGGCCGCGTGGGCGACCGGCGCGCGAGTGGCCGTATGCGCCCTACCGCCGGACGGTCCGCGGTGGCAGGCTGCCCTCCATGGGGGCGTTGAGGCAGAGCCGGCGTCGGCCGCGGGGAGTGCGGGTGGCGGGCGGAGTGGTGCTTGCCGTGCTGGCCGTCGGTGGGGCCGTGGCCTGTGATCCGGCGGGTGCGGTCAGTTCCGCGACCGTCTCGTACACCACCGACCAGCTGGTCACCAAGGAGTTGGAGCGGCAGAAGGCCGAAGTGAGCTGGCTGACCTGTAACGCCTCCTACGACAACGGTGATCAGACGCCCAGTTCGAGCGTGAACACCGTCGCCACCGTGAACTGCGAGGGCAAGACGGACGACGGACAGGACATCACCGTCAAGGGCAAGGTGACCCGGACCGTCAGCGGAGCGTGTGTGCGCGGGGACCTGACCGCCACGGTGGGCGGCAAGCAGAGGTTCCACGTGCAGGGACTCGGCGACTGCACCGCGACCCCCACCCCGCGCGTCAACAACCCCCAGCAGCCCGGACCCACCGTCACCGTGACCGTCACCAAGACCATCTGGTGCAAGAACGACCCGCAGTGCTGGCCCGACGGCAAGTGATCGAAACCCCTGTTCACGGTGGCCGCCCGTGCATAGGGTGATCGGGTGACACAGCCTGCGACGTCTGCATATCTCCGGTTTCCGCATCTGCAGGGCGAGTTGGTCGCCTTCACCGCCGAGGACGACGTGTGGGTCGCGCCGCTCGACGGCGGGCGCGCCTGGCGGGTCAGCGCGGACAACGTCCCGGTCACCCACCCCCGTATCTCGCCCGACGGCACCACCGTCGCCTGGACCTCCACCCGTGACGGCGCCCCCGAGGTGCACATCGCCCCGGTCGACGGCGGACCGGCCCGGAGACTGACCCACTGGGGCAGTATCCGCACCCAGGTGCGCGGCTGGACCCCGGACGGCGAGGTCCTCGTGATCACCACCCACGGCCAGGCGAGCCTGCGCCGCAGCTGGGCGCGTGCCGTCCCGCTCGACGGCGGACCCGCGACCACCCTGCCGTACGGCCCGGTCGGCCATGTCGCCCACGGCCCGGCGACCGTGCTCCTGTCCGCGCCCATGGGACGCGAGGCCGCCTGGTGGAAGCGGTACCGGGGCGGCACGGCGGGCAAGCTGTGGATCGACCGGGACGGTGACGGGGAGTTCGTACGGCTGCACGACGACCTGGACGGAAACCTGGAGTACCCCGAGTGGGTGGGCGACCGGATCGCCTTCCTCTCCGACCACGAGGGCACCGGGGCCGTCTACTCCTCCCTCGCCGACGGCTCCGACCTGCGCCGGCACACCCCCCTCGACGGCTACTACGCCCGGCACGCCTCCGGTGACGGCACCCGGATCGTCTACACCTCGGCCGGTGAGCTGTGGATCCTCGACGACCTCGACGGCGCCGAACCGCGCCGTCTCGAGGTCCGGCTCGGCGGACAGCGCGCCGACCGGCAGCCGTTCCCGGTGGACGCCTCCCGCTGGTTCGGCTCGGCCGCCCCCGACCACACCGCGCGCGGCAGCGCGGTCGCCGTCCGCGGAGCCGTCCACTGGGTCACCCACCGCTCGGGCCCGACCCGCGCCCTCGCCGCCGAACCCGGCGTCCGGGCCCGCCTGCCGCGCACCTTCCGCACGGAGGGCGAGGAGTGGGTGGTGTGGGTGACGGACGCGGAGGGCGACGACGCCCTGGAGTTCGCGCCCGCCACCGGACTCGCCCCCGGCGCCACCCCGCGCCGCCTCGCCGCCGGACAGCTCGGCCGGGTCCTCGGGCTCGCCATGGCCCCCGACGGCAGCCGGGCCGCGGTCGCCGCGCACGACGGCCGGGTCCTGCTCGTCGAGCGGGAGACCGGCGAGGTCCGCGAGGTCGACCGCAGTGAGGACGGCGACGTCCGCGGCCTGACCTTCTCGCCCGACTCGGCCTGGCTCGCCTGGTCGCACCCCGGACCGGGGCCTCTCTCTCAGCTGAGGCTCGCCAACACCACCGACCTCTCGGTCACCGAGGCCACCCCGCTGCGCTTCCAGGACTACGCCCCCGCCTTCACCCTCGACGGCAAGCACCTGGCCTTCCTCTCCAACCGCGCCTTCGACCCGGTCTACGACGAGCACGTCTTCGACCTGGCCTTCGTGGTCGGCGACCGCCCGCACCTGATCACCCTGGCCGCGACCACCCCGTCCCCCTTCGGCCCGCAGCGCCACGGCCGCCCCTTCGAGGCCCCCGACAAGGACGAGACCCCCGACAGCGAGGGCACCCCGGCCACCCGGATCGACCTCGACGGCCTCGCCGACCGGATCGTGCCCTTCCCGGTGGAGGCCGGCCGCTACTCCAACCTGCGCGCGGCCAAGGACGGGGTCCTCTGGCTCCGGCACCCCGTCCAGGGCGTCCTCGGCTCCTCCCGGGCCACCCCGGACGACCCCGACCCCAAGACCGACCTCCAGCGCTACGACCTCGCCCAGCAGCGCCTCGAACACCTCGCGGCCGACGCCGACCACTTCGCCGTCAGCGGCGACGGCAAGCGGGTCCTGCTGTGGACCGACGGCCGACTGAAGGTCGTACCGAGCGACCGCCGCGCCTCGAACGACGACGACAGCGACACCAACATCAGCGTCGACCTCGGCCGCGTCCGCCAGACCGTCGACCCCTCGGCCGAGTGGCGGCAGATGTACGAGGAGACCGGCCGCATCATGCGGGACCACTTCTGGCGCCCCGACATGAGCGGAGTCGACTGGAACGGCGTCCTCGACCGCTACCGCCCGGTCCTGGACCGCCTGGCCACCCATGACGACCTCGTCGACCTCCTCTGGGAGGTGCACGGCGAACTCGGCACTTCCCACGCCTACGTCACCCCCCGCGGCGGCCACAGCCACGGACCCCGTCAGGGGCTCCTCGGTGCCGACATCTCCCGTCACGAGGACGGCCCACAGGGATCGGCACAGTGGCGTATCGACCGCATCCTGCCGACCGAGACCTCCGACCCCGACGCCCGTTCCCCGCTGGCCGCACCCGGCGCCGCGGTCCGGGCCGGGGACGCGATCGTCGCGGTCGGCGGCCACCCGGTCGACCCGGTCACCGGACCCGGCCCGCTCCTCGTCGGCACGGCGGGCAAGCCGATCGAGCTCACCATCTCCCCGTCCGGCGGCGGAGAGCTCCGGCACGCGGTCGTCGTCCCCATCGCCGACGAGGAGCCCCTGCGCTACCACGCCTGGGTCGCCGACCGCCGCGCCTACGTGCACGAGAAGTCCGGGGGACGGCTGGGCTACCTGCACGTTCCCGACATGCAGGCCCCCGGCTGGGCCCAGATCCACCGCGACCTGCGGGTCGAGGTGGCCCGCGAGGGCCTCGTGGTCGACGTCCGCGAGAACCGCGGCGGCCACACCTCCCAGCTCGTCGTCGAGAAGCTGTCCCGGCGGATCGTCGGCTGGGCGCTGCCGCGCGGAATGCGGGCCACCAGCTACCCGAGGGACGCGCCGAGGGGCCCCGTGGTCGCCGTCGCCAACGAGTTCTCGGGCTCCGACGGTGACATCGTCAACGCGGCGATCAAGGCACTGGGCATCGGCCCGGTGGTGGGCACGCGCACCTGGGGCGGTGTCATCGGCATCGACAGCCGATACCGGTTGGTCGACGGCACCCTGATCACCCAGCCGAAGTACGCGTTCTGGCTGGAGGGATATGAGTGGGGCGTGGAGAACCACGGCGTCGACCCGGACGTGGAGGTGTTGCAGCGGCCGCAGGACTACGCGGCGGGCAGGGACGTGCAGCTGGACGAGGCGGTGAGGATCGCCCTGGAGGCGCTGGAGAGCGTTCCGGCGAAGATTCCGCCGACTCTGCCTCGTTAAGATGCCTCAGGACCTCTACGGAAGGAACGTCATGCCAGGGGAACCCCAGGACGACTGCCTGTTCTGCAAGATCGTCGAAGGCCACATTCCGGCGACGATCGTGCGGGAAACCGAGACGACCGTAGCGTTCCGGGACATCAATCCCCAGGCCCCCACCCACGTTCTCGTCATCCCCAAGGCCCACTACGAGAACGCCGCCACCCTCGCCGCCGCGGAACCGCAACTCGCCGCAGACGTCCTGCGCGAAACCCAGGCCGTCGCGGAACAGGAAAAGCTGGAGAGCTACCGCACCGTCTTCAACACGGGCACCGGCGCCGGACAGACCGTCTGGCACGCCCACGCCCACGTGGTCGGCGGCCGCGGTCTCCACTGGCCCCCCGGATAACCCACCGTGTCCGTACGCGAGTTGGTCGTGCTGGGCACAGCCAGCCAGGTCCCCACCAGACACCGCAACCACAACGGCTACCTGCTGCGCTGGGACAGCGAGGGCATCCTCTTCGACCCCGGCGAGGGCACCCAGCGTCAGATGCTGCGCGCCGGAGTCGCCGCCCACGACCTGAACCGGATCTGCGTCACCCACTTCCACGGCGACCACTCCCTCGGCCTCGCCGGGGTGATCCAGCGCATCAACCTCGACCGGGTCCCGCACGAGGTCACCGCGCACTACCCGAAGTCCGGGCAGCGCTTCTTCGACCGGCTGCGGTACGCGACGGCGTACCGCGAGACGGTCCGGCTCACCGAGGCGCCGGTCGACGCGGACGGGGTGATCGCGCGGACCGGCGGCTACACCCTGGAGGCCCGCAGGCTCTCGCACCCCGTCGAGTCCTACGGCTACCTCCTCACCGAACCCGACGGCCGCCGTATGCTCCCGGACCGTCTCGCCGCGCACGGCCTCAAGGGCCCCGATGTCGGACGGCTCCAGCGCGAGGGTTCCCTCAACGGCGTCTCCCTGGACGACGTCAGCGAGGTCCGCCGCGGCCAGCGGTTCGCGTTCGTCATGGACACCCGCCTCTGCGACGGTGTCCACGCCCTCGCGGACGGCGTCGACATGCTCGTCATCGAGTCGACCTTCCTCGACGAGGACGAGCAACTCGCCGAGGAGCACGGGCATCTGACGGCAGGTCAGGCAGCGCGGGTGGCCCGGGACGCCGGCGTACGGCATCTCGTGCTCACGCACTTCAGCCAGCGCTACTCCGAGCCGGAGGAGTTCGAGCGGCAGGCGCGGGCCGCCGGGTACGAGGGTGAGCTGACCGTGGCCCACGACCTGCTGAGGGTCCCGGTTCCGAAACGGCGGTAGATCAGCCGTACGATGCTTTGATGTCCCTCCCCAAAGCTGAACTGCACCTGCACATCGAAGGCACCCTGGAGCCGGAGCTGGCCTTCGAGCTGGCCGCGCGCAACGGCGTCGAGCTGCCGTACGCCGACACGGACGCGCTCCGTGAGGCGTACCGCTTCGAGGACCTCCAGTCCTTTCTGAACCTGTACTACGAGCTCATGGCCGTTCTGCGCACCGAGCGCGACTTCGAGGACCTGGCGAACGCGTATCTCGCCCGGGCCGCCGCGCAGGGGGTGCGGCACGCCGAGATCTTCTTCGACCCGCAGGCGCATGCCGCGCGCGGTGTGGAGATGGGGACGGTCGTCGAGGGGCTGTGGCGGGCGCTGGGCAGCAGTTCGCGGAACCATGGCGTCTCGACGCAGCTGATCATGTGCTTCCTGCGGGACGAGTCCGCGGAGTCCGCCCTGGAGACCCTTGAAACCGCGAAGCCGTATCTCGACCGGATCGTCGGGGTCGGGCTCGACTCCGCGGAGGTGGGGCATCCGCCGGTGAAGTTCCGCGAGGTGTATGAAGCCGCCGCGGCGATGGGGCTGCGGCGGGTGGCGCATGCCGGTGAGGAGGGGCCGCCGGAGTATGTCGTCGAGGCGCTGGATGTGCTCGGGGTGGAGCGGGTCGATCATGGGCTGCGGTGCATGGAGTCGCCGGAGCTGGTGGCTCGTCTGGTGCGGGATCGGGTGCCGTTGACCTTGTGTCCGTTGTCCAATGTGCGGCTTCGGACGGTTGATGTGCTGGGCGATCATCCGTTGCCGGCGATGTTGGATGCCGGGTTGATGTGCACGGTGAACTCTGACGATCCCGCGTATTTCGGGGGGTATGCGGGGGACAACTTCGAGGCCGTTCAGAAGGCTCTGGGCCTGAGTGAGGAGCGGTTGCGGGAGCTTGCCCGGAACTCCTTCCTTGCGTCCTTCCTTGAGCATGATGAGGGGCTGCGGGCTCGGTATCTTGCGGAAGTTGATGCGTACGAGTTCTGAGGTGCGTTGTCGGGTGCGGGTGCGTGGGGGCTGGTCGCGCCCACGCGGCGGAGCCGCAAATAGACACAGCCCCGCGCCCCAGCCAAAGGCACTCACGCGGCCGTTGCTTTGTCGTACACCTGGGTCTGCATCTGGACCTCCACGACCGGCAATGTCCGCCGCCCTGCGCCCAGCGCCACCGCCGTCATCGGTACCGCAATCAGCAGCAGGCCTGCGGCCAGGACCGTGCCCATCGTCGAGAAGCCGGTCTGGGACGCGAGGAGGCTGCCGGTCAACGGACCCGCTGCCGTGCCCAGCGACGATGCCGAGCCGACCAGGACCGCCCAGCGGCCGCGGGGGTCCAAGGAAGCGGCCAGGCCTATGACGTACGACAGGACGATCGGGTAGAGCGTGTTCCAGGCGATCTCGCCGGTCGCGAAGGTCGTCAGGTCGGTTGCCGAGGCGCTCAGGGCGATGCACGCGGCGATCAGGATCGTGCCGCCGCCGATGGGGAGCGCGCGGCCGAGGCGGGGGCCGAGCGCGCCCGCGCCGACCACGCCCAGCAGTCCCGCGCCGAGCGCGATCGCGAAGACCGCGCCCACTGTAGCCTCCGAGAGGTGGGCCTGGGTGAGGCCGATGCGGCCGCTGACGCCCCAGAGGGCGTTCTGGGCGAGGGACCAGCAGGGGAGGGTGACGGCCAGGAGCAGGCCGGCGCGGAGGTGGGGGAGCGGCGTACCGACGGTGTCCAGGCCTCGGGACGGGGCCGTACGGAGCGGGAGGCGGCTCGTCAGGGGCCAGACCGCCAGCGCGGTGAGGGCGATCGCGGCGAGGGGCTGGCCGTGGCCGGGGCCCAGGTGGGGGACGGTGAGGTAGACGGCGCCCGCGAGGGCGGAGACGCCGAGGAGGCCGACCGTGGTGGTGCGGTGCGGGTCCGGCTGGGCGGCGATTCCGGTGGCCGCCACCGCTGTTGACGTACCGGAGCCGAAGCCGCCGATCAGCGCGCCCGCTACGACGGCCGGGACGGCGTGGGCGAGGGCGGCTCCGCCGTAGCCGAGGACGGCCAGGGTGAGGCCGATGCGGGCGAGGACGCGGGGGCCGACGCGGTCGACGCGGGAGGCGAGCAGGAAGCCGGCGGCCGCCGAACTCAGCAGCAGCGCGCTGCCGACAGCGCCCGCCTCGGTGGCGGTGAGCGGAAGCCCCGAGTCGAGTCTGCCGACGGTGGTGGGGAGGAGGTAGGGGGCCAGATACCCGGCCGTGAAAAGGGCGATGAGGGGCCAGGGCAGGGTGGAGCGACGGGCGAACACGGGCGTTCCCAGGGCATGCGAAAGAAGCGGCTCAAGAAGGGGGTGGGGCGCAGGCCGTCGACGGACAGGAACGCGCGAGGAATTTGTATCAAGCACGCGGTTGCGGAAAACAGCCAGGGTGGTGTGATCTGGGGCACGTTCCGTTTGGGGTGGGAGTCGCCGGGTAGAAGAGCGGCTTTTCGTGCCTCTAGCGCCAGCTGGGGGCGCCACCCACGCTCGGCGCGGTCGCCTCGATCTTGCCCCTGATCTCCCGCATCACCGCGATGATCTGCTGCTCGTGGTCCGGCGTGAGGCGGGCGACCGGGACCGAGCAGCTGATGGCGTCCTGGGCGGGGGAGTCGTAGCGCAGACAGAACCCGAAGCCGACGATGCCGGGGACGCCCTCCTCGCGGTCGATCGCGTAGCCGCGGGCGCGGACCTCGGAGAGGTCGGCCAGCAGGGAGTCGCGGGTGGTGTGCGAGTTCGGGGTGAGGGCCTCGTACGGTCCCTCGGGGAGCCGTTCGTCGGGCCACTCGGCCAGGAGTGCCTTGCCCAGCGCGCCGACGTGCGCGGGCAGGCGGCGGCCCACCCTGCTGATCGTGCGCAGGTACTCGTGCGACTCGCGCGTCGCCAGATAGGCCACGTCCCGGCCGTCGAGCCGGCCCATGTGGATGGTCTCGCCCAGTGCCTCGGACGCCTCGTCGAGATACGGCCGTACGGTCTGGACGCGCGGGTCGGAGTCCAGGTAGCTGGTGCCGGTGAGCAGGGCGTGGATGCCGATGCCGTAGAGGGAGCCGGTGACGTCGGTGCGGACCCAGCCGCGCGAGATCAGGGTCTGGAGCAGTGCGTACATTGAGCTGCGCGGGACTTCCAGCTCGTCCGCCAGCTCCTGCAAGCGGGCCGGGCGGTCGCCGCGTGCGGCCAGCAGTTCGAGGAGCTCGACGGTGCGGGCCGCCGACTTCACCTCGCGGACGCCACCTGTCTCTGACATGGGCCGATCGTAATCGGCCCACCAAACGTGATGCCGACCCATTGACGAGACCGGTCCACCTATCTAATCTCCATCTTCATACGTGGATGACATCTACATGGGGAGATGAGCGAGGGTGACCCTCGACCCGGGCACGGCCGACACGGCACGACGGCTGCGGGACGGCATGGCACACGGCGTGCTGTCGTTCCCGCTCACGAGCTTCCACGACGACGGCACCCTCGACCCGGACGGCTTCCGCGCCCATGTCGCGGCCCAGATCGCCACCGGCCCCGGCGCGGTCTTCCCGGCCTGCGGCACCGGCGAGTTCTTCTCGCTGGACGAGGACGAGTACCGCCAGGTCGTCACCATCGCGGTCCAGGAGGCCGGCGGCCGGGTGCCCGTCGTCGCCGGGATCGGCTACGGCTGGGCGCAGGCCGTCCGCTTCGCGCGGATCGCCGAGGAGGCGGGGGCGGACGCGCTGCTCGTGCTGCCGCACTACCTGGTCGCCGCCCCGCAGGACGGCCTCGTCGCCCAACTGGAGCAGATCGCGGCCCGGACCTCGCTGCCGCTCATCGCCTACCAGCGCGGCCAAGTGGCGTTCAGCGCGGGCGCGTTCAGGAGGGTCGCCGGGATCCCCGGGGTCATCGGGCTCAAGGACGGCCACAGCGACCTCGACCGGCTCCAGCGGCTCACCCTCGCCGCGCCCGAGGGCTTCCTGTTCTTCAACGGCGCCTCCACCGCCGAGATCCAGGCCCGCGCCTACGCCACCGTCGGCGTCCCCGCCTACTCCTCGGCCGTGCACGCCTTCGCCCCCGAGATCGCGAACGCCTTCTTCGCCGCCCTGCGCGACGGCGACCACGGCACGGTCGAGAAGCTGCTGCGGGACTTCTACGTGCCGCTCGTCGAACTCCGCGACCGGGTGCCCGGGTACGCCGTGTCGCTGGTCAAGGCGGCCGCGCGGCTGCGGGGACGCCCTGTGGGGCCCGTGCGGGCACCGCTCACCGATCCGTCGGCCGCCGACCTGGCGGATCTCGAGCTGCTGCTGACCTCCGGACTCGACCTCGTAGGAGCCGACCTGTGAACCTCACGATCACCGACGTCCGCCTCACGCCGATCCTCGTCGCCGACCCGCCGCTGCTGAACACGCAGGGGGTGCACCAGCCGTACACGCCCCGGCTGATCGTCGAGGTCGAGACCGCCGACGGGGTCACGGGGGTCGGGGAGACGTACGGCGACACCAAGTACCTGGAGCTGGCCCGGCCGTTCGCTGATCGACTGATCGGGCGTCAGGTCGGGGATCTGAACGGGCTGTTCACGATCGCCGATCAGGTGGCCGTCGATTCCTCCCGGGTCTCCGGGCAGGTCGACGTCGGTGGGCTGCGGGGGGTGCAGACCGCCGACAAGCTGCGGTTGTCCGTCGTCTCCGGGTTCGAGGTCGCGTGTCTCGACGCGCTGGGCAAGGCGCTCGGGCTGCCTGTGCACGCGCTGCTCGGGGGCAAGGTGCGGGACGCGGTGGAGTACAGCGCGTATCTGTTCTACAAGTGGGCCGCTCATCCCGAGGGCGTTGTCGCCGAGAAGGACGACTGGGGGGCGGCCGTCGATCCCGCGGGGGTCGTGGAGCAGGCCCGGTTGTTCACCGAGCGGTACGGGTTCACGTCCTTCAAGCTGAAGGGCGGGGTGTTTCCGCCGGACGAGGAGATCGCGGCGGTCAAGGCGCTCGCCGAGGCGTTTCCCGGGCATCCGTTGCGGCTTGACCCCAACGGGGCCTGGAGCGTGGCCACTTCGCTGAAGGTGGCTCAGGAGCTCGGGGACGTTCTGGAGTATCTGGAGGATCCCGCGCTCGGGACCGCCGCCATGGCCGAGGTGTCCGCCGGGACGGATGTGCCGCTGGCCACCAACATGTGTGTGACCACCTTCGCCGAGATCAAGGAGGCGTTCGGGCGGGATGCGGTGCAGGTGGTGCTGTCGGACCACCACTACTGGGGTGGGTTGCGGAACACCCAGCAACTCGCCGCGATCTGCCGGACGTTCGGGGTGGGGGTGTCCATGCACTCCAACACGCATCTGGGGATCTCGCTGGCCGCGATGACGCATGTGGCGGCCACGGTGCCGAATCTTCACCATGCCTGTGACTCGCACTATCCGTGGCAGTCGGAGGATGTACTGACCGAGCGGTTGACGTTCGAAGGTGGCAAGGTCGCTGTCTCCGACCTCCCCGGTCTCGGAGTCGAGCTTGACCGCGAGAAGCTGCGGTTCCTGCATCAGCGCTGGCTCGACGACGACGGGGCGCTGCGGGAGCGGGATGACGCTGCGGCCATGCGGGTTGCCGAGCCGGGGTGGGTCACGCCTGCTGTGCCTCGCTGGTAGGCGGAGGGTTTTCCTCGCCGCTCCCAGGGGGCTCCGCCCCCCTCACCTTCTGGCTGCCGTCGATCGTGGACGACATCGGCGGGCTCAGCGCCTTCCAGGTGGGGCTGCTGACCTCGGTGCCGTGGCTGTGCGCGATCGCCGCCGTGTACGTCAGCGGGCGGATCTCCGACCGCATCGGCAAGCGGCGGCCCGTCCTCGTCGCGCTGCTCGTGCTCGGCGGCTGCGGCACCCTGCTCGCCGTGTTCGTGTCGCCGTGGGCCGGCCTCGGAGCCCTGTGTCTCGCCGCCATGGGCTTCAAGCCGGCCTCGCCGATCTTCTGGACCATCCCGCAGAGCTGTCTCGACGCGCGGGCGGCGGCGCCCGGCATCGCTTTGGTCAACTCCATCGGCAATCTCGGCGGGTTCGTCGCGCCCACCGCCTTCGGGATCATCGAGGACTCCACGGGGTCCACGAAGGGCGGTCTCGTGGGGCTGACGGTCGTCGGCTTTCTCGCCGCGCTCAGTGTGCTGCTGGTCCGCGGCGGCGGTCGTAACGACCGGATCCGGACGAGGACCGATACGGCACCCGCCGTCACTCCGGCCCCCGAGGCCACACCCGGCAGGGCCCGGACGGCACGCCCAGGACCTGCGACAGCCTGACGTGACGGGCGGGTCGGCCGTGAGCGCCGACCCGTTGTCGGCGGTGTGGTGCAGACTGGCCTGATCGGCACCACGTGCAGGGAGCTCACCGTGACCGGGTCCAACGCGTCCGCCGTGTCCAACGGAAAGGGACCGTCGTACAACGGGAAAACCGGGCCGTGCCAGGCCCAGGTCGACCCCCTCGCCGCCGTGCGCACACCCGATGATCCGCCCTGGGACGTCTACCTCACCGGCACCGTCTTCCTCGACATCATCTTCACCGGACTCGACTCCGCCCCGGTGCGCGGGACCGAGTCCTGGGCACGCGGGATGGGGTCGAGCCCCGGTGGTGTGGCGAACATGGCGACCGCCCTGGCGCGACTGGGGCTGCGCACCTCACTGGCCGCGGCCTTCGGCGACGACCACTACGGCGAGTACTGCTGGGACGCTCTTGAGCAGGGCGAGGGCATCGACCTCTCGCCGTCGCGCAGCGTGCCCGGCTGGCACTCCCCGGTCACCGTCTCCATGGCCTACGAGGGCGAGCGCACCATGGTCTCCCACGGGCACGAGCCGCCCCCGGAGGACGCGCTCGTCCGGGAGGGCGCACCGAACCTCGCCCCACGCGCGCGTGCGGCGGTGGCGTCACTGGAACCGGGCAGACGCGACCCCTGGATCGCCGAGGCCGCGAGCCACGGCACCCGCGTCTTCGCCGACGTCGGCTGGGACGAGACCGGGGTGTGGGACCTGGCGGGACTCCCCGACCTCGCACACTGCGAGGCGTTCCTGCCGAACGCGCAGGAGGCCATGCGGTACACCGGCGCCACCTGCCCCCGGGAGGCCGCCCACGCCCTCACCGAACATGTGCCGCTCGCCGTGGTCACCCTCGGCGCGGAGGGCGCGTACGCGGTGGACCGGCGTACGGGCGAGACCGCGGAGGTCCCGGCGATCGAGGTGGAGGCGCTGGACCCGACCGGTGCCGGGGACGTCTTCGTGGCCGGATTCGTCACCGGCACCCTGGCGGGCTGGCCGCTCGCCGACCGCCTGGCCTTCGCCGGCCTGACCGCCGCGCTCTCCGTCCAGGAGTTCGGCGGCTCGCTGTCCGCGCCGGGCTGGTCCGAGATCGGCGCCTGGTGGCGCAAGGTCCAGTCGGTCGACTCCCAGGACCCGACGGCCCTGCACCGCTACGCGTTCCTGTCGGACCTCGTCCCGGAGGAGGAGGCCCCGGCCTGGCCCCTGCGCAGGGCGGTACCGACGATCGGGTTCGGTCGGTCGGCCTAGGGGGCATCGGGGCAGACGGGCGGGGGTGAGTCGCGTTGCCGCTTCCGCGGCTGCGGCCGCGACCACGCCCGCGCGGGTCTCCCGCGTTCTCCGCCGGTGCGATGATCTCGCCGGTCGCCGGTCGCCGGTCGCCGGTCGCCGGTCGCCGGTCGCCGTCCAGCAGCCGTTGGCTGCCCGTGCGCAATTCGCCGCCGCCCGGTCGGCCCGTCAGTGTTCCGGGGCGGCCCGCTCCAGCACCGAGACCACCTGGTCCCGGACCACCTCGTGGGCCTCGGCGGGCAGTGCCCGGATCGCCGTGGTGCCCAAGGCGTCCAGGACGCTGTCCGGGCCCGCGTCGCAGGGCACGCTCTCGCTCAGGAACTCGTAGCCGTCGCGGACCGCGATGCGCAGGACGCGGCCGCCCTCCGAGGTCGTGCGGACCGCGGTGGCGACGACCAGGGGCGGTGGGCCGCCCGGGGCCTCGGGCACCTTGTGGTAGCCGCTGACCAGCGGTTCGTTCCAGTGCAGGCTCAGCAGCAGGGGCTTCTTGGTGAGCAGTTCGCCCAGGTCGGTCTCGAAGGGGCCCTCCGCCGCGAGCACCTGCGCGCGGGCGTCCAGGACCAGTGCCGCGGGGAGCAGACAGCGCAGGGTGCTGCCCACGATGTTCCCGCCGACCGTGGCGGTCCGGCGCACCGCCCCGGTGCCGATGCCGGACGCGGCCCGGCGCAGCACCTCCGGCACCCGCTCGTCGATCCGGTGCAGCAGGACCGCCGCGCCGAGCTTCCCGGCCCCGAGGACGTTCGCCTCCGGCACCTCGCGCAGCGACACGGCCTGCTCGGGGAAGCCGTCGCGTTGCCAGGCGGCCCACACGAGCGTGGCGCCGCCGACGGGTATCGCCCCGTCGGTCAGACACTCCTGAGCCTCGGAAAGGGACGTGGGCAGACGCAACAGCACGGTCTTCCTGCTTTCTCCGTACGGACTCGTGGCCACCGCCGCCTTCGAGGTCTTCGAACATACGTGGCAGCGAGCGCATTCTTCCCCGGGGTACGGGGGGAGCATGCAGGGCTCACCGCTTCATTCAGGGCGCCCTCATCGTCGAAAAGCCCTACGGCGTTGTCAGTGCACCGTCGTACCCTTGAAACCGCGAGGCCGCCTCCAGTTGTGCGGCCGTGACGAGGAGGAACCGCAGGCCTTAAGCGCCGGCCCATGACTCAGACACCCACAGGTCACAGCCCCGCGCAGGGGCAGGCGAGAGCACAGTTCACGGTCCCCGCCCAGCACCCCATGGTCACGGTCCTGGGATCCGGCGACTCCCTTCTGCGCGTGATCGAGAAGGCCTTCCCGGCGGCCGACATCCATGTCCGGGGCAACGAGATCAGCGCTACCGGCGAGGCGGCCGACGTCGCCCTCGTGCAGCGCCTGTTCGACGAGATGATGCTGGTGCTCCGCACCGGACAGCCGATGACGGAGGACGCAGTGGAACGCTCGATCGCCATGCTGCGAGCGAGTGAGAACGGGACGAGCGACGGCCAGGAGACCCCGGCCGAAGTGCTCACACAGAACATCCTGTCCTCGCGCGGCCGCACCATCCGCCCCAAGACCCTCAACCAGAAGCGGTACGTCGACGCGATCGACAAGCACACGATCGTCTTCGGCATCGGCCCCGCCGGTACCGGCAAGACCTACCTCGCCATGGCCAAGGCGGTGCAGGCCCTGCAGTCCAAGCAGGTCAACCGCATCATCCTGACCCGGCCCGCGGTGGAGGCGGGCGAGCGGCTCGGCTTCCTGCCGGGAACCCTCTACGAGAAGATCGACCCCTACCTGCGCCCGCTGTACGACGCGCTGCACGACATGCTGGACCCGGACTCGATCCCGAAGCTGATGGCTTCGGGGACGATCGAGGTGGCACCGCTGGCGTACATGCGTGGACGTACTTTGAATGACGCCTTCATCATTCTCGACGAGGCCCAGAACACCTCCCCCGAGCAGATGAAGATGTTCCTGACCCGGCTCGGGTTCGACTCGAAGATCGTCATCACCGGTGACGTGACCCAGGTCGACCTGCCGAACGGCACCAAGTCGGGGCTCCGGCAGGTCCAGGACATCCTGGAGGGTGTGGAGGACGTTCACTTCTCCCGCCTGTCGTCCCAGGACGTCGTACGGCACAAGCTGGTCGGCCGTATCGTCGACGCGTACGAGAAGTACGACACCGAGAACGGTACGGAGAACGGCACCCACAAGGGCGGCCGGAACAAGCGGAAGTAGACAAGCCAGCACCATGTCGATCGACGTCAACAACGAGTCCGGAACCGAGGTCGACGAGCAGGCGATCCTCGACATCGCCCGCTACGCGCTCGCGCGGATGCGCATCCACCCGCTCTCCGAGCTCTCGGTGATCGTCGTGGACGAAGATGCCATGGAGCAGCTGCACATCCAGTGGATGGACCTGCCGGGGCCCACCGACGTCATGTCCTTCCCGATGGACGAGCTCAGGCCGCCCAGCAAGGACGACGACGAGCCCCCGCAGGGCCTCCTCGGTGACATCGTGCTGTGTCCCGAGGTCGCCAAGCGGCAGGGCGAGGAGGCCGAGACGCAGCACTCCATGGACGAGGAGCTCCAACTCCTCACCGTCCACGGGGTGCTGCACCTGCTCGGCTACGACCACGAGGAGCCGGACGAGAAGGCCGAGATGTTCGGCCTCCAGGCCGCGATCGTGGACGGGTGGCGCTCGGAGAAGGGGCTGACCGGCCCGTCTCCCGCCCCGACCGTCTCATGAGCCTGTCCCTGGTCTCCGGCGCGATCGCCTTGGTCGTCGTCGCGTGGCTCGCCGCCTGCGCGGAGGCGGGCCTCGCGCGCGTCTCCAGCTTCCGCGCCGAGGAGGCCGTACGGAACGGCCGGCGCGGCAGTGCCAAGCTCGCGCAGGTCGCCGCCGACCCGACCCGCTATCTCAACCTGGCGCTGCTGCTGCGCGTCGCCTGCGAGATGGCCGCGGCCGCGTTGGTCACCTACGCCTGCCTCCAGGAGTTCCCGGGCACCACCCGCGCCCTGCTGGTCGCGATCGGCGTGATGGTGCTGGTGTCGTACGTCGCCGTCGGTGTCTCACCGCGCACCATCGGGCGTCAGCACCCGCTCAACACGGCGACCGCGGCGGCGTACATCCTCGTCCCGCTGGCCCGGGTCATGGGCCCGATCCCGTCGTTGCTGATTCTCATCGGCAACGCCCTCACGCCCGGCAAGGGCTTCCGCCGCGGCCCCTTCGCCTCCGAGGCGGAGCTGCGCGCGCTGGTCGACCTCGCCGAGAAGGAGTCCCTGATCGAGGACGACGAGCGCCGGATGGTGCACTCGGTCTTCGAGCTGGGGGACACGCTGGTGCGGGAGGTCATGGTCCCGCGGACCGATCTCGTCGTCATCGAGCGCTACAAGACGATCCGTCAGGCGCTCACGCTGGCGCTGAGGTCCGGGTTCTCGCGCATTCCCGTCACCGGGGAGAGCGAGGACGACGTCGTCGGGATCGTGTATCTGAAGGACCTGGTCCGCAAGACGCACATCAGCAGGGACGCGGAGAGCGAGCTGGTGTCCACGGCGATGCGGCCCGCCGCCTTCGTCCCGGACACCAAGAACGCCGGTGACCTGCTGCGGGAGATGCAGCAGGACCGCAACCACGTCGCCGTCGTCATCGACGAGTACGGCGGCACGGCCGGCATCGTCACCATCGAGGACATCCTCGAGGAGATCGTCGGCGAGATCACCGACGAGTACGACCGTGAACTCCCGCCGGTGGAGGAGCTCGGCGACGAGCGGCACCGGGTCACCGCGCGCCTCGACATCACCGACCTCGGTGAGCTGTACGGACTCGACGAGTACGACGACGAGGACGTGGAGACCGTCGGCGGGCTGCTCGCGAAGGCGCTGGGCCGGGTGCCCATCGCCGGGGCCTCCTCGGTCGTGGAGCTGCCGGACGGGCGTGGGCTGCGGCTGACCGCCGAGGCCGCCGCCGGGCGCCGGAACAAGATCGTGACGGTGCTGGTGGAGCCGGTGGACTCCGCGGCGGAGAAGGAGACGGAGGAAGAGTGACCCCCGAGGAGCTGCGTGCCCTGTGCCTGTCCTTCAACGCGGCGGTGGAGGACTTCCCGTTCAGCCCTGAGATCTCGGTCTTCAAGGTGCTCGGCAAGATGTTCGCCCTGAGCTGGCTCGACGCGCGGCCCCTGAAGGTCAACCTCAAGTGCGACCCGGAGGACGCGATCCGGCTGCGCGCCGACCACCCCGGGCTGATCATCCCCGGCTACCACATGAACAAGCGCCACTGGAACACCGTCACGGTCGACGGAGAGCTCCCGGACCGTGTGGTCCGGGAGCTCGTCGAGGACTCGTACGACCTGGTGGTGGCCGGTCTACCGCGCGCCGAGCGGCTCCGGCTCGACCGCCCCTGAGCGCACCCGGAGTCCTACCGCGACCAGGACCGCCGCCGCGAGGACGATCACCGCGTCCAGGGCGAGGACCGTGTGGACGCCGGTCAGCAGGTCGTGCGAGGTGGTGGCGAGGACGCCGAGCAGCGGGATGCCCACGGTGATGCCGACCTGCTGGGTGGAGGTGACCAGGCCGGTGGCCAGGCCCTGTTCCGCGTCCGGGACGCCGGAGGTGACCGTGACGCCGTACGAGATGATCGCGCCCAGGTGGCACATGCTGGCCAGGGAGACGGCGGCTGTGGCGAGCCACACCGACCAGCTTCCGGTGTCCAGGCCCAGCAGGGCGGCGATCAGGGCTCCCTGGCCGGCGAGCGAGCCGACGAGGGTGCGGCGGGGGCCGAAGCGGCCGATGACCTTCGGGGCGTAGGTGCCGGCGACCGCCGAGAGGACGCCCTGGACGCCGAAGACCAGGCCGGTCTCGAAGGCGGACAGGTGCAGGACCTCCTGGAGGTAGAGGGTCAGCACGAACACGACCGTCGACATCATCGAGAAGGTGACCAGACCGCCGATGTTGCCCCAGGCCACCGTGCGGCGGCGCAGCATCGGGAGGGAGACGAGGGGGGCTTCGGTGCGGGACTCGACCGTGACGAACGCGGCCAGGAGCAGGATGCCCGCGATCAGGGTCGTGATCACGTCGGCGCGGGCGAAGCCGTGGTCGGCGGCGGTCGAGAGGGCGTAGATCAGGGAGAGCAGGCCGCCGGTGACGGTGATCGCGCCGGGGACGTCCAGGCGGGGGCGGTCCGGGGTGCGGGACTCCGGGAGCAGGCCGGGGGCCAGGGGCAGCACGATCAGGGCGAACACGGTGAGCAGGCCCATCGTGGAGCGCCAGCCGAAGGCGTCGGTCAGGGTGCCGCCGGCCACCATGCCGGTGGTGAAGCCGAGCGAGAGCAGGGTGCCGGAGATGCCCAGGGCGCGGTCGCGCGCCGGGCCCTCCGGGAAGGTGGTCGTCAGCAGGGACATGCCGGTCGGCACGATCGCCGCCGCGCCGAGGCCCTGCAGGGCGCGTCCGACGAGGAAGGACGCCGGGTCCCACGCGAAGGTCGCGAGCAGGGAGGCCGCGCCGAACAGGGCGAGGCCGCCGAGGAACAGCTTCTTACGGCCGTACAGGTCGCCGATGCGGCCGAACAGGAGCAGGAAGCCGCCGGACGGGAGCGCGAACGCGGTGACCGCCCACTGGAGGGCGGACGGGCTCATGCCGAGGTCGGCGCCGAGGACGGGCAGGGCGACGTTCAGGACGGAGAAGTCCAGCGCGACCATGAACTGGGCGGCGCACAGGACGAAGAGGACGAGTTTGTCGCGCGTCGACAGCCGGGGGGTGTCGAGCGATTCGGTGGTGGGGCTTGGGGTGTCGATCGCCATGGGCAAGAGCCTGCGCGCGTCGGAATAGCCGTGGGGAGCGGCAGGTTGTGCTGGTGGTGGCACCACCAGGCAGACGAGGGGGATGCGTTCGTGCCCGAGGTCGTACCCAAGAGTGAACGGCACCGTGAGCTGCGGGAGTTCCTGATGAGCCGGCGGGCCCGGGTCTCGCCCGCCGAGGCGGGGCTGCCGGACGGCGGGGCGCGGCGGCGGACGCCGGGGCTCAGGCGCGAGGAGGTCGCGGTGCTCGCCGGGGTGGGCGCCTCCTGGTACCAGTGGCTGGAGCAGGGGCGGGACATCTCCGTCTCCCCGCAGGTCCTGGACTCCGTCGGGCGGGTGCTGCGGCTCAGCAACGCCGAGCGGCGGCATCTGTACGTCCTCGCCGGGCTGAACCCGCCCGCGCCGGAACCGGCCGCCGACCACGGTTGTGAGGGGCTGCGGCGGCTGATCGACGCGTGGATGCCGTATCCGGCGCACATCATGGACGCGTACTACAACTGCGTGATGTACAACGACGCCGCCGGCTGGGTGCTCGGCATGCGGCCGGAGAACACGCAGAACTGTCTGGTCGACTTCTTCCTCGACCCGTTGTACCGGTCGCGATCGCACAGCTGGGAACAGAACGCGCGCACCGTCGTCGCCCAGTTCCGGGCCGCGTCCTCCGCGCGCCCGGAGGACGAGGGCTTCCAGGAGATACTGGCCCGCCTCAAGGAGCTGAGCGCCGAGTTCACCGAGCTGTGGGAGCGGCGGGACATCGAGGACGCCGGGGTGATCCGCAAGGAGCTCGACCATCCGCTGGTGGGCCTGCTGTGCGTGGAGTCCACGGCGTTGAAGGTACCGGCCCGCCCCGACCTGACGGTCGTCCTGCACACCCCGCTGGACGAGGCGAACACCGCGGCCAAGCTGGAGTGGCTGGCCTCGCCGGAGGGACGGCGCGGGGCGATGTATCCGGTGGCGGGGTGACGTCCGGGGTGGCCCTCGTCGGAGGAGTGGTGCCTACCGGTCTCGGCGGGTGTCCCCCTGCTGGGTAGCGCCCCGGGCCGTGGTCGGGTCCCCGGCGTGGGCATGGCGCCTGTCCGTGACGGGCGGTGCCGCAGGGGCCGGTGGCCTGCCGTGATCGGGTTTCGCCTGGCGAGCGTGCCCCCAGCAGTGGACGGCGTACCCCATGGCGCGGCCACCCCGCCCACGCTTCGTATGCTCCTGTCATGACCGAGAACAGTGCGCTTGACCCCGAGGACCGCAAGATCGTCACCCTGGCCCGTTCGGCCCGGGCTCGGAACGGGGTGGCCGAGGGGGCCGCCGTACGGGACGACACGGGGCGCACGTATGTGGCGGGGAGCGTCGAGCTGGCGTCGCTGAAGTTGAGCGCGTTGCAGACGGCGGTTGCGATGGCGGTGGCGTCGGGGGCGAAGTCGCTGGAGGCGGCGGCCGTGGTGACGGATGCCGAATCGGCCGCCGCGCAGGACCTGGCCGCCGTGCGGGATCTCGGCGGGCCCGAGACCCCGGTGCTGGTGGCGGGGGTCGACGGCACCGTGCGGAGTACCGTGACCGCTGGCTGATACCCCCGGTAACACTTGGCCGGAATTCCGGCTTGCCGTTCCCCGTCCCACGCGTATCAATGGAACCGGAGATTCCGACGGACCGTCAGATTCCGGCTCGCGAGGCGTACCGCACCACGCTCCGTGAAGCCCGGCCGTCCGTCGGGACGCACCCCCCGTCCATCCCCACATGGCAGTCCCCACCACGGGAAGGGAACCGGATTCCATGAAAGGCAAGCGCATAGGCACTGGTGCGGCACTGGCCGTCGGCACGCTCGCGGCCGCCGGGCTCGCGTTCGCGCCCGCCGCCCTGGCCGTCACCCCGGACACCGCGACCATCGACGCGGACTGTGGCATCTACGGCAGCGGTCAGGCCACGCTCACCGCCACCCAGGACGGCACCGCCGCCACCGTCACCGTCACCTCGGCGATCAACGCGCCGCTCGCGCTCGACGAGGACTCGATCGCCTCGACCCTCACCTTCGTGAACGCGAACGGCGGCACCACCACCTTCACCGGCAACGAGAACCCCGCCACCGCCGCCGGCGATCCCGTCACCGTCGGTCCGCTCAGTGGCACCGTGAACTCCGGTGACAGCCTGGAGTCGTACGGCGGTTCGCTGCAGATCGTCGTCTTCGGGATCGCCGTGACCTGCACGGCGACCGGGCCGCAGTCGCCGGGTCCGTTCGTGTTCGACTGAGCAACTCACCGGACCGCCGCAGAAACTGATGAATCGTCAGTTTTCTGCGGCGGCTCCATTGACTTCTCACGCGATCCACACATCAATGCCCCCAGTGAGCACAGAAGAGAGGGGGCACACCCATGGGTTCGACAACCCGAAGACGCCGCTGGGCTTCGCTGCTCGGGGCGACCGCGCTCGCGGTCACGGCGGGTGGCGCCCTGGCCTGTCCGGCCGGGGCCGCCACCGACGTGGACTTCGCCACGCACTGCATTCCGCCCGCCGTCGCGGGTATTCCGCCGATCGACGGCACCACGACCGCGAAGATCACGGTCGACAACGCCGGCCCCAAGGTGGGCGACACCGTCACCGTGACCTACACGGTGGTCAAGCCCGCCGCCAGCAACCCGACGGCCATCGCGCTGCCGGCCGACATCATGACGCCGACCGGCAAGGTCACCCTCGGCGGCGCCCAGAGCGGTGCCGTGACGGTCGCCGGACCCAAGAAGAACGACCCGGTGCCCGGCAACGGCGCCTTCCCGTCGTTCTCCATGACCGGCACCTTCAAGGTCACCGCCCCCGGCGCGATCACCCTCTCGCCCGGCGACTACAACATCCACACCAGCTACATCCTCGAACTGGACACCCCCTGCACGGTGATCACCCCGCCCGCCCCGGTCTCCGAGACGGTCACCGCGACGGACGCGAACCCCGTCAACGAGCGCGACATCACGCTGGGTTCGGCCTCCGGGAAGCCCGGTGACAGCGTCACCGTCACCGGCAGCAAGTTCACCCCGGGCGCGACGGTCACCCTGGCCGGGCGGGCAGGCAGCGCCCAGACCGCGGACACCGCCACCGCGACCGCCGACTCCTCGGGCGCCTTCAGCGGCTCGCTGGTCGTCAACGACAAGACGACGACCGGTGTCGTGGCGTACGAGGGCAGCGCGTACAGCGACGCCAAGGGCGCCGGGCCCAAGGCGTACGTCGTCATCGACGACACGCCCGTTCCCGCCGGCAGCCAGAAGCTCACCACCACGGTGAAGGCGGGCACCCTGTCCATGTCCCAGGCCGGGGACACCGTCAGCCTCTCGGCGGTGGACTACGGCAAGGGCGGAGCCTCGACCGGTGACCTCAACACGGTGACCGTCAAGGACTTCCGCGGCGGCCCGGCCGGCTGGTCCCTCACCGGCAAGGTCACCGACTTCACCGGACCCGGCGCCAAGATCGACGCCGGTGCGCTGAGCTGGAGTCCCGCCTGCGCCACCAAGGCGGGCAGTCCGAGCACCTGCCAGGCCGGTTCCGCCGGCGCGGTCGGTTCCTCCGGAGCGACCCTCGCGTCCACCCCCAACTCCGCGCTCACCGGCGGTGAGTTCACCGTGGACGCCGGACTCTCCCTGAACGTGCCGGCGTTCACGCCCGTGGGCACCTACTCCGGCGTTCTCACCCTCACGCTCAGCTGACCGTACGGGCGCCCGCACCCGCCCGTCCGTCCTTCTCGCCAACGTGGGGGTCCGCACCCATGCGCAAGCTGTACGTCCTCCTCCTGAGCCTGTTCCTGGTCACCGCCGCCGCGCCCGCGTACGCCGCCGACAACGGCAGCTGGTCCGTGTACCCGGCCGCCTCGCGGATCGCCGAGCGGCCCTACTTCTATCTCTCCGCCGATCCCGGCCAGAGCATCGACGACAAGGTGGTCGTCACCAACAAGACCAGCGAGCCGCTGACCTTCCGGCTCTACGCCGCCGACGCCTACAACACCGCCCGCGACGGCGGTTTCGCCGTGCGTACGGTGGCCGAGAAGCAGCGCGGGGTGGGCGCCTGGGCGAAACCCGCGAAGTCCCGGGTGACCGTCCCCGCGCACGGCAAGGTCACCGTGCCCTTCACGCTCTCGGTGCCCGAGGGTGCCGAACCCGGCGACCATCCCGGTGCGTTGGTGGCACTGGACGAACGGGTCGACAAGGGCGACGGCGCGGTGGCGCTCGGCGTGCAACGGGCCGTCGCCGCCCGGATCTACCTGCGCGTCGGTGGGCCCACCGTCCCCGCGATCACCGTCGAGGACGTAAGCGTCAGCCATCACCAGCCGCTGGTACCGGGGTTGGGGGACAGCGACGCGACGATCTCGTACACCCTGCGCAACACCGGCAACGTGACGCTGAACCCGAAGGTGGAGCTGCGGGCGACGGGGTTGTTCGGGCGTACGCTGCTCGCCCGTGAACTCGCCAAGATCCCGGGGGAGTTGCTGCCCGGACAACGGGTACGGCTGACCGAGCCGTGGAGTGGGGCGCCCCAACTCGACTGGGGTGAAGTGAAGTTGACGGCGACCGCGAAGGACACGCGGGAGTCGTCGAGCGCGTCCTTCTTCGCGTTGCCGTGGCTGGTCGCGGTGGTGCTGGGGGCGGGGGCCACCGTGGGGACCGTGCTGTTCGTCAGGGCACGACGGGCACGGACACCGGTCGCCTAGTCACGGGCCCGGGGGCAGTGGCGGGGGTGTCGGTCGTTCGGTCGTGGCCCGGGCGTGGGGCTGGGGCGCCGGTTGTTCCGTCACCGGCCCGGGGGCAGTGGCGGGGATGTCCGTTGTTCTGTCACCGGCCCGGGGGCAGTGGCGGGGGTGTCGGTCGTTCGGTCGTGGCCCGGGCGTGGGGCTGGGGCGCCGGTTGTTCCGTCACCGGCCCGGGGGCAGTGGCGGGGATGTCCGTTGTTCTGTCACCGGCCCGGGGGCAGTGGCGGGGGTGTCGGTCGTTCGGTCGTGGCCCGGGCGTGGGGCTGGGGTGCTGGTTGTTCCGTCACCGGTCCGGGCGGGGTGGCGGGGATGCCGGCTGTCGAGTCACGGGCCCGGGCGGGCAGGTCGGTTCCTTAGTCACGGCCCAGGGCGCGGCGCAGGACGCCCTTCTTCGGGGCGGGGCGTTTCGCGGGAGGGGTTTCCTTCGAGGCGACGAGCTCGGCGACGGTCAGGCGGAAGTACTCGGTGAAGGTGTGCGGCTCTTCCCAGTCCGGGTGCCAGGCCTCCTCAGTGAGCTCCACCAGCCAGCTCGTCTCGGCGGTCCGGAACACGCGATGGCCGTTCTCCTTGGCGCGCCGGCCTCCCGGCCAGGTGAGGCTCAACTCCTCGGCGTGGGCCAGCGCCTGTTCCCGGCCGCCCTCCACATGGACCCTGTCCTTCAGGACCCAGTTACTTTCGCCGTACCCGGTGTTCCGCTCGACGAACACGTACCACTCGCCCACGAGACCTCCCTCAGAGCGCGTCCGGCCCGCGCTCGCCCGTCCGCACCCGGACGACCGTCTCCACGGGCAGCGCCCACACCTTGCCGTCGCCGATCTTGCCGGTCTGCGCGGCCTTGACGATGGCGTCGATGACCGTGTCGCAGTCGGCGTCGTCGACGACAACCTCGATACGGACCTTGGGGACCAGGTCGACCTGGTACTCGGCGCCGCGGTACACCTCGGTGTGGCCGCGCTGCCGGCCGTAACCGCTGGCCTCGGTCACGGTCAGGCCGTGGACGCCGATCTCCTGGAGCGCGGTCTTGATCTCGTCGAGGCGGTACGGCTTGACGATCGCGGTGATGAGCTTCATGCCTGGGACTTGACCTTCTGGGTGTGGGGGACGGAGGACGCGCCGACCGGGGCACCGTGGCCCAGGACGCCGTGATCGTATGCGGTCTCGGCGTGCACCGTAAGGTCCAGGCCGGTGTGCTCGTGCTCCTCGTCGGCCCGGAAGCCCATGGTCCTGTCGATCAGTTTCCCGATGCCGTACGTCACCCCGAAGGCGTACGTCCCCACGGCGGCCACGGCCACCAGCTGCTTGCCGAGCTGGGCGAGCCCGCCGCCGTAGAGGAGGCCCTCGGCGCCACCGGTCATCGACTCGACCGCGAAGACGCCGATCAAG
Organism: Streptomyces sp. NPDC048420; assembly: GCF_040651535.1. NCBI lineage: Bacteria > Bacillati > Actinomycetota > Actinomycetes > Kitasatosporales > Streptomycetaceae > Streptomyces > Streptomyces sp. NPDC048420. The sequence goes on along the minus strand of NZ_JBEZKG010000021.1, from coordinate 44,671 downwards.
AGCGTGCCGATGACTCCGCCGACCAGGTGGACGCCGACGACGTCGAGCGAGTCGTCGTAGTTCAGCTTGAACTTCCAGCCGACGGCGTACGAGCAGACGACGCCGGCGGCGAGACCGACGACGAGCGCGCCGAGGAGGGAGACCGAACCGCAGGACGGGGTGATCGCGACCAGGCCCGCGACCGCGCCGGACGCGGCGCCCAGCGTGGTCGGGTGGCCGTCGCGCTTCTGCTCGACGAAGAGCCAGCCGAGCAGGCCGGTGCACCCCGCCGCGAGGGTGTTGAGGAAGGCCGCGGCGGCGAGGCCGTTGGCGCCGAGGGCCGAGCCCGCGTTGAAGCCGAACCAGCCGAACCAGAGGAGCCCCGCGCCCAGGACGACCATGGGGAGGTTGTGCGGGCGCATGGCGTCCTTCTTGAAGCCAAGGCGCGGGCCGAGGACCAGCGCGAGGGCGAGACCGGAGGCGCCGGAGGTGATCTCGACCGGCAGACCGCCCGCGAAGTCGAGCGCGCCGAGCTTGTCGAGGATCCAGCCGCCCGGTCCCCACACCCAGTGGGCGACGGGAACGTATACGAGCAGTGCCCAGACCGGGACGAACACCAGCCATGCCCCGAACTTCGCGCGGTCCGCGATCGCGCCGCTGATCAGGGCCGCGGTGATGATCGCGAAGGTGAGCTGGAAGGTGGCGAAGAGGAGGGTCGGGACGGTGCCCTGGACGCTGTCCGGGCCGAGGCCGTTCATGCCGGCGTGGTCAAGGCCGCCGATGAGGCCGGCACCGATGTCGTCCCCGAAGGCCAGCGAGTAACCGGCCGCCAGCCACACCACCGTGACCAGGGCGATCGACACGAAGCTCATCATCAGCATGTTGAGGACGCTCTTCGTGCGGACCATGCCGCCGTAGAACAGGGCCAGGCCCGGGGTCATCAGCAGGACGAGGGCGGTGGCGGCGAGCAGCCAGGCGGTGTCGCCGGTGTCGATGCCTTGCGCGGCGAGAGGCATGGGGTCTCCAACGAGGTGGGGGCTCGTCAGAGGGTCACCGGCGTGCGTTTCCGGATGCGTACGACTGTGTTTCCGTGACGTTTCGTTGCGTGTGGGTTACCGAACCCTCACGATGCGGCGGAGCTTTGTGGATCAGGGAGAATGGGCCGCATGAGCGTTCGTAGTGAGTCATCCGAGCCGTCGGCCTCGTCGCAGGCACCCCACCGCGCCGGCTTCGCCTGCTTCGTGGGCCGCCCCAACGCGGGCAAGTCCACCCTCACGAACGCTCTGGTCGGCCAGAAGGTGGCGATCACCGCGAACCAGCCGCAGACGACGCGGCACACGGTCCGGGGGATCGTGCACCGGCCGGACGCGCAGCTGATCCTGGTGGACACCCCGGGGCTGCACAAGCCGCGCACGCTGCTGGGCGAGCGGCTGAACGACGTAGTCCGCACCACCTGGGCCGAGGTCGATGTGATCGGCTTCTGTCTGCCGGCGAACGAGAAGCTCGGGCCCGGTGACCGTTTCATCGCCAAGGAACTGGCGGGGATCAAGAAGTCCCCGAAGGTCGCGATCGTCACGAAGACGGACCTCGTCGACTCCAAGACACTCGCCGAGCAGCTCATCGCCATCGACCAGCTGGGCAGGGAGCTGGGCATCGAGTGGGCGGAGATCGTCCCGGTGTCCGCGACCGCGAACAAGCAGGTCGACCTGTTGGCTGACCTGCTGATCCCGATGCTTCCCGAGGGGCCGGCGCTCTACCCCGAGGGCGACCTCACGGACGAGCCCGAGCAGGTCATGATCGCCGAGCTGATCCGCGAGGCCGCGCTGGAGGGCGTCCGCGACGAGCTCCCGCACTCCATCGCGGTGGTCGTCGAGGAGATGCTCCCCCGCGAGGACCGCCCCGCCGACAAGCCCCTCCTCGACATCCACGCCTTCGTCTACATCGAGCGCCCCAGCCAGAAGGGCATCATCATCGGCCCCAAGGGCAAGCGCCTGAAGGAGGTCGGGATCAAGTCGCGGAAGCAGATCGAGGCGCTCCTGGGCACGCCGGTCTTCCTGGACCTCCATGTCAAGGTCGCGAAGGACTGGCAGCGGGATCCCCGGCAGTTGCGGAAGCTGGGGTTCTAGGGCGTCGCCTCCTGCGGGGACAGGTCCTGCAGGCCCACCACCCGCAGCAACTGCAGGCGTTCGTACGCCTCCGTCCCCGGGCGGGCCGTGTGGACGACCAGGAGGTGGTGGTGTTCGTGGCTGACCATGACCTCGCAGTCGAGCTCCAGTAGGCCGACCACGGGGTGCACGAAGCGTTTCGTGGCCTTGTTGCGCTGGGACACCTCGTGCTCGTCCCACAGGCGGGCGAACTCCGCGCTCGACGACCGGAGTTCGGCCACCAGCGCGGTCGGTTCCGGGTCGTCGGGGCGGGCCGCGGCCACCGCGCGCAGGGTGGCGACCTGGGTCCGCGCGTGGTCCGCGAGGTCCTCCTCGGGGAAGAGTGTGCGCGCGCCCGGGTCCAGGAAGAAGAGCCGGGTCAGATTGCGCTCGCGCCGCGGGCGGGACATCACATCGCGGACCAGCGCCCTCGCCATCGCGTTCTGCGCCAGCACCTCCCCGCAGTCGTTCACCACCTGCGCCGGGGTGTCGTGCAGCCGGTCCAGGATCAGCAGCAGCCCCGGCCGGACATGCGCCGACGCCGTCTCCCGGCGCGGCGGCTCCTCCCCGGCCAGATGGAACAGATGGTCCTGCTCCACGTCCGCCAGGCGCAGCGCGCGGGCCAGCGCCGTCAGCATCTGACGGGACGGGCGCGGGCCACGGGACTGTTCGAGACGGGTGTAGTAGTCCACCGACATCCCCGCCAGCTGCGCCACCTCCTCCCGGCGCAGCCCCGGTGTACGACGCCGGGCGCCCGGTGTCAGGCCCACGTCGGAGGGGTTCAGCCGGGCGCGGCCACGGCGCAGGAAGTCGGCGAGTTCGGCTCGGTTCACCCCTCCAGCGTGCGGCACCCCCGCCGGCTTATCCAGGGACTGTCGATCCCCTGATCAAGAGGTCTCTCCCGGTGCGTGCGCGGCCGTTCCACGCTGGTCCGGACGAGAGGAGCAGAACATGCTGACACTGGTGACAGGTACGACGGGACAGGTCGGCCGGCGCTTCGTACCGAGGCTGCTGGCGCAGTCCCGGCCGGGGGAGAGGGTACGGGTGCTGGTGCGGGACGCGGCCCGCGGTGAGCCCTTCGCCGCGCTCGGCGCCGAGGTCGTCGTAGGAGATCTCCGTGACACCGAGGTGCTCGGCAAGGCCGTCGCCGGCGTCGACGCGGTCGTGAACGTGCGGCGGCGTTCCGGGGCGTGCCGGACGAGGAGGCGCGGGCCGTCAACCGGGACGCCGCGGTGGAACTGAGGCGTGCCGCGGTGGCCGCCGGCGTTCGGCGGTTCGTGCAGGTCAGCACCGGTCTTGTGTACGGCACCGGGCGGGGGCGGCCGCTCACCGAGGACGACGAGTCCCTCCCGGGCGGATCGATGTGGGGCGCCTATCCGGAGTCGAAGGCGGAGGCCGAGCGGCGGTTGCTCGCGATGGAGGGGCTCGATGTGCGGGTCGGGCGGCTTCCCTTCGTGTACGGGGAGGGGGATCCGCATCTTGCGCAGTCCCTGATGTGGGCGAAGAACTGGGCGTCGGCGCAGCGGCTTCACGTGGGGCACCATGCGGATGTGGCCCAGGGGTTGCTGCGGATTCTGTACGCGCCGGGGATCTCGGGGCGGGTGTACAACATCGCCGACGACGCGCCGGTGACGGCGGTGGAGTTGCATCAGCTCAACGGGGTGGAGATTCCGGGGGAGTTGTACGAGCGGGTCGATCCCGATCCGTGGCTGGTGATCATGTCGACGGAGCGGATTCGCAGGGAGCTGGGGTATCGGCCCGTTTATCCGTCTGTTCATGCCGCGAGGGAGGCCGGAGCGTTGTGATCTGCGGGTCCGTTGTGGCTGGTCGCGCAGTTCCCCGCGCCCCTGGGTGGGTCTACTCGACGTTTCTTATGCGGCCTACCAGTAGCGCTCCCGCCAGACCCACCGCCGCCGCCAGTCCGTACAGGACCCTGTAACCCCCCAGGTGCGTCACGATCGGCGCGGCCAGTGCGGGGGCGGCCACTTGGGGCAAGGCGTTTGCCACGTTGATGACGCCCAGGTCCTTGCCGCGGTCCGCGGCCTTGGGGAGGACGTCGGTCATCAACGCGAAGTCGACCGACATGAACACCCCGAGCCCGACCCCCAGCAGGGCCGCCACGATGATCGCGCTCGGCCAGGTCTGCCAGACGGCCAGCAGTCCCGTGGCGGCCGCCATCAGCACTCCCGACCAGCGTACGAAGGGTTTGCGGCGGCCCAGCCGGTCCGACCAGATGCCGCCCACGACCACCGTGGCCAGCAGTGCCACGCTGTCCACCGCGGTGAGGATCAGGACGCCCTGTTCGGGGTCGTCGTGGTGGAGGCGGTCCCGCAGGTAGTAGAGGAGGTAGAGGATCACCAGCGCGTTGCTCAGGTTGATCAGGAAGCGGGTCAGCCACGCCCAGGCGAAGTCCGGGTGGCGGCGCGGGCTCAGCCAGAAGCCGCGTGTGAACGACCGCCAGGACCAGGGCGGCCGGTCCGTGGCCGCCAGTCTCAGGTCGCGGTGGCGGAGCACGTACGGCAGCACACCCGCCAGTGTGAACACCGCGCACGCCGCATAGCCCGCCGCGATGCCGCCCGCCGCCGTAGCGAGGCCCGTGCCGACGACCGCACCCAGGATCTGGGCCGCGCCGATCCAGCCGCCCACCGCACCCCGCTGGAGCCGCGGCACCCGGTCCGGCACGGACGCCGTGACCGCCGCGAAGGCCGCGTTCAGGGTGAGCTGGACCAGACACCAGCCGAGCGTCATCAGCCACAGCCCGTCCGCGCCCGCGAGCAGCAGCAACGACAGCGCGCCGCCCGCCGCACCGGCCACGATCCAGGGGCTGCGGCGGCCCCAGCGGGCCGTGGTGCGGTCCGACAGGGCGCCGAAGAAGGGGTTCGCCGCCAGCGACACCACCGCGCCCACGCCGGTCACCCAGGCCAGCAGGGTCTCCTTGGACATGCCGGTGCCGGGTGCGAAGTCCTCCGCCTGCCGGGCGAGCAGGATCTGGAGGGGGCCGTACCAGCCCACCCAGATCGCCACGTTGGCGAGGGAGAGGGACGTCGTCCAGCCCCTGCCCACCCGGTCGACGGGTTCGGCCAGAGCCGTGCTCACCTCTGGGCCCTGAGCAGGTCGCGGTACCAGTCGTACGACGCCTTCGGGGTCCTCGTGAGCGCCTCGAAGTCCACGTGCACCAGCCCGAACCGCTGCGCGTACCCCTCCGCCCACTCGAAGTTGTCCATCAGCGACCACACGAAGTACCCGCGTACGTCCACGCCCGCCTCGACCGCCTTGTGCAGGGCGCGGATGTGGCCGTCAAGGTAGGCGATCCTGGCCTGGTCGTCGATGCCCTCGTAGGAGCAGCCGTTCTCGGTGATGACGACGGGCGGGAGCCGGTCGCCGTAGCGCTCTTGCATGCCGGTGAGGAGTTCGGTCAGGCCCTCCGGGACCACCGGCCAGCCGAAGTCGGTCACCGGGACGTTCTCGATCTCCCGGACGGAGAAGGGGAGTTCGGCGGGGATCGTCAGGCCGCCGAACTCGATGTCCTCGCCCTGCGGGGCGCCGACGCGGGTCGGTGCGTAGTAGTTGACGCCGTAGAAGTCGAGCGGTTCGGAGATGACCTTGAGGTCGGCGGAGACGTCACCCGGCATCATGTCGCCCAGCCCTGAGGGGTATTCGCCCAGGAGGATGGGTTCGGCGAACAGACGGTTCAGCAGGAGGTCGTAGAAGTCGGCGGCCTCGACGTCCGGTTGGTCCTGGGACGCCGGCCAGGTCGGGCCGTGCGAGTTGGCGATCCCGACGTCCGTGGCACCGGCCGCGCGCAGCGCCTGTACGGCCAGGCCGTGGCCCAGGAGCTGGTGGTGGGCGGCGGGCAGCGCGTCGAACATCAGCTGCTTGCCGGGGGCGTGGGCACCCAACGCGTGGCCGAACAGGGTGTGTTCGGCGGGCTCGTTGATGGTGATCCACTTCTTGACGCGGTCGCCGAGCCGGTCGGCCACGAGGGACACGTACTCGGCGAACCGGGACGCCGTGTCCCGGTCCAGCCAGTCCAGCGTGACCGGCAGATCCCAGTGGAAGAGGGTCGGGACCGGACGTACGCCCGCCGCGACCAGTTCGTCCACGAGACGGTCGTAGAAGTCGAGGCCCTTCTCGGAGCGCACCCGCGGCCAGGAGATCGAGAAGCGGTACGCGTCCACGCCCAGGCCTGCCAGCAGGGACACGTCCTCGCGGTAGCGGTGGTAGTGGTCGCAGGCCACCGCCGCCGTCGAGCCGTCCTTCACCCGGCCCGGCTCGGCCGTGAAGGCGTCCCACACGGACCGCTCGCGCTCGTCCGCCGCGCCCTCGATCTGATGGGCCGAGGTCGAGACACCCCACAGGAAGCCGGCCGGGAACCGCGGGATCGCATGCTCTTGAGTCGCCATGCGCCGGATCATCGGTACCGGCGGGTAGGGAAGTCAACGGGCAGGCCTGAACAAGCAGTTACGCGCCCTCTTTGAGTACCTTCGAGATCAGTTTCCGCTGCTCTTCCGTCAACCGGGGATCGGCCGCGTACACCGTCTTCCCGTCCACCGTGATCTCGTAGCTGAAGCCGTCCGGCACCCCGATCGGGCGGGTGCCCCGACCGGCGGCGACCGCCTTCTCGGCCAGGGCCTGCCATTCGTGGGCATCGGGCCGCCCGGAGGTGTCGACCTCCTTGTGCCGCTCGATGCCCGCGAACCCGCCCGTGCGCCTCACCTGAATACGCATGGGTCCCTGTCTAGTACGGACTCAGAGGATCCGCACCCCGACCTGCTCCCAGGCTTTCGACACGGCCTGGAGTTCGTCGCCCTCGTTGAAGCGGGCCTTCGCCGCCGCGACCGTGAGCTTCGCGAAGTCGGTGAACAGGGCCCGGTCGGAGAGCTCGCCGCCGGTCAGGACGTCGTACCAGATCTGGCCCGCGCGCTCCCAGGCGTGGCCGCCGAGGGCGGTCGCGACCAGGTAGAACGCGTGGTTGGGGATGCCGGAGTTGATGTGCACGCCGCCGTTGTCGCGGCCGGTGCGGACGTAGTCGTCCATGGTCGCGGGCTGCGGGTCCTTGCCGAGCACGTCGTCGTCGTACGCGCTGCCCGGCTCCTTCATGGACCGCAGGGCCTTGCCGGAGACGCTGGGCGCGAGCAGGCCCGCGCCGATCAGCCAGTCGGCCTCGGCGGCGGTCTGGCCGAGCGTGTACTGCTTGATGAGCGAACCGAAGACGTCGGACATCGACTCGTTGAGGGCGCCCGGCTGGCCGTAGTACGTGAGGTTCGCCGTGTACTGCGTGACGCCGTGGGTGAGTTCGTGGCCGATGACGTCGATCGGGATGGTGAAGTCGAGGAAGATCTCGCCGTCGCCGTCGCCGAACACCATCTGCTCGCCGTTCCAGAAGGCGTTGTTGTAGTTCTCGTCGAAGTGCACGGTCGCGTCGAGCGGGAGTCCGTCGCCGTCGATCGAGTGGCGCGTGTAGGCCTTCAGGTAGAGGTCGAAGGTGGCGCCGAGGCCGGCATAGGCGCGGTTGACGGTGGCGTCCTGGCCGGGCTGTGAGCCCTCGGCGCGGACCTTCGTGCCCGGCAGGTCGTTCCTGTGCTCGGCGTCGTAGATGGTGCGCAGCGGCTGGTCCGACGGTGCCTTCGCCGTCGGCGCGGCCGCGAGGCCGAACTCGGTGGTGACGCGGCGGCGGCCGCGCAGCTCGCTGTCGCGCATCAGGGTGCGCTGGGCGGGACCGGAGAGTGCGGGGTCGTCGTTCCGGGCCAGCTTGTCGAGGACATGCGGCGGAATGACGGTGCAGAAGACGGGCTCGAAGCCCCCGTGGGTGGTCATGCCCGGCACCCTTGCACTGGGTCATGGCCGTGTCACTACCCGCAACCATGATTGGTGAAATATACGGACAGGGATGCACACGCTCCGTGACGAAGTGGTATGGCGCACTTTTTGTCCCATTCGCTCCCCGGGTCCCGCATACTGATACGGCGCCTCGCACCCGAACCGGCTCGGCTAGCATGCTTCGCATCATGCGTTTCGGGCTGCTTCTTCTTAGCTGCCGCGGCGAGGGCCTGTAGTCCAGGTCGACTCCCTCCCCGCGGAGCTTCGCGTTGCGTGTCGGCCGTCCTTTCCGGACATCCCTAGGAGCCCCGCAATCATGGCGAACCGCCAGCAGCCCAGCACCATGCCGATCCACAAGTACGGCCAGTACGAGCAGGTCGACATCCCGGACCGCACCTGGCCGAACAACCGGATCACCGTCGCCCCCCGCTGGCTCTCCACCGACCTGCGTGACGGCAACCAGTCCCTGATCGACCCGATGTCGCCCGAGCGCAAGCGCCGGATGTTCGACCAGCTGGTCAAAATGGGCTACAAGGAGATCGAGGTCGGCTTCCCCGCGTCGGGACAGACGGACTTCGACTTCGTACGGTCGATCATCGAGGAGCCGGGCGTCATCCCGGACGACGTCACCATCTCCGTACTGACCCAGGCCCGTGAGGACCTGATCGAGCGGACCGTGGAATCGCTGAAGGGCGCCAAGCGGGCGACCGTCCACCTGTACAACGCCACCGCCCCCGTCTTCCGCCGGGTCGTCTTCCGGGGCTCCAAGGACGACATCAAGCAGATCGCCGTCGACGGCACGCGTCTCGTCATGGAGTACGCGGAGAAGCTGCTGGGCCCGGAGACGGAGTTCGGCTACCAGTACAGCCCCGAGATCTTCACCGACACCGAGCTGGACTTCGCGCTGGAGGTCTGCGAGGCGGTGATGGACGTCTACCAGCCGGGTCCGGGCCGCGAGATCATCCTCAACCTGCCCGCCACGGTGGAGCGTTCGACCCCCTCCACACACGCGGATCGCTTCGAGTGGATGCACCGCAACATCTCCCGCCGCGAGCACGTCGTCATCTCGATCCACCCGCACAACGACCGCGGTACGGCGGTGGCGGCGGCCGAGCTGGCGCTGATGGCCGGCGCCGACCGCGTCGAGGGCTGTCTGTTCGGGCAGGGCGAGCGCACCGGCAACGTCGACCTGGTGACCCTCGGCATGAACCTGTTCTCGCAGGGCGTCGACCCGCAGATCGACTTCTCCGACATCGACGAGATCCGTCGTACGTGGGAGTACTGCAACCAGATGGAGGTCCACCCGCGCCACCCGTACGTGGGCGACCTGGTCTACACGTCCTTCTCCGGCTCCCACCAGGACGCCATCAAGAAGGGCTTCGACGCCATGGAGGCCGACGCGGCCGCGAAGGGCGTCACCGTCGACGACATCGAGTGGGCGGTGCCGTACCTGCCCATCGACCCGAAGGACGTAGGCCGTTCGTACGAAGCCGTGATCCGGGTCAACTCGCAGTCCGGCAAGGGCGGAATCGCGTACGTCCTGAAGAACGACCACAAGCTGGACCTGCCCCGCCGGATGCAGATCGAGTTCTCGAAGATCATCCAGGCCAAGACGGACGCCGAGGGCGGCGAGGTCACCGGCTCCGACATCTGGGCGACCTTCCAGGACGAGTACCTGCCCAACCCAGAGAACCCCTGGGGCCGTATCCAGGTCAGGAACGGGCAGTCGACGACCGACACCGACGGCGTGGACACGCTGCGGGTCGAGGCGACGGTCGACGGCGAGGACACCATCCTGACCGGGTCCGGCAACGGCCCGATCTCGGCCTTCTTCGACGCGCTGGCCAAGGTCGGCATCGACGCCCGGCTGCTGGACTACCAGGAGCACACGATGAGCGAGGGCGCCTCCGCGCAGGCCGCCTCCTACATCGAATGCGCGATCGACGGCAAGGTTCTGTGGGGAATCGGCATCGACGCGAACACGACGCGTGCGTCGCTGAAGGCGGTTGTCTCCGCCGTCAACCGAGCCGCTCGATAATCCCTCTGAGCGGGGGTTTTGGGGCCTTGATCGCTGTATACGGCGATCAAGGCCCCGTCGTTTATCGGCCATCGGCGCGTGGAGGTCACGGGTAGGTCTCGTCGGGGGGCTGACTCCGCCCCGCTGATGTGGCTAACATCACGCAAGCGCGGCGATGTTGCCGCCGGGTTACGCGGAGGTGTGACGTGCTGCCAGGACGGGGACGAAACGGCCGTGCTGCCAGGCCTGCGCGCCTCCTTGGCACCCGTACCGCGTGGACCACCGTCGGCGACGGCGAGTTCTTCTGCCCCGGCTGCGGGGGCGACCGCAACTACCAGCGTCTGAGCGGCCGCCGCCGTTTCACGCTCCTCGGCGTCCCGGTGCTGCCGCGCGGCGACACCGGGCCGGTGGTGGAATGCGCGGCCTGCCAGCGCCACTTCGGCGCGGACGTCCTCGACCACCCCACGACCACCCGCTTCTCCGCGATGCTCCGTGACGCCGTCCACACGGTCGCCCTCGCGGTCCTCGCGGCGGGCGGCACCTGCTCCCGCACCTCCCTGGAGACCGCGGCCACCACGGTCCGCGCGGCCGGCTTCGACGACTGCACCGAGGACCAGCTGGAGGCCCTCGTCGAGGCCCTGGCCCAGGACACCGGCCGCGTCTACGACCGCCCCTGCGGAGCCGGCCTGGCCATAGAGCTCCACGAGGCCCTCGACCCCCTGGCCCCCCACCTCGCCCCCGCGGGCCGCGAGTCGATCCTCCTCCAGGCGGCCCGCATCGCCCTCGCGGACGGCCCGTACACCCCGGCGGAGCGAGACGTCCTGTCGACGGTGGGCACGGCCCTGACGATCTGCGCGGACGACGTGACCCGCCTGCTGGCGGCGGCCCGGACGCCGTCCTGATACTCCCGGGGGAGTAACGCGCGCTGCCGGGCCACCCCCGGCAGTAACCCCCAACTCGCCCTCCGGCCCGACGATTCGACCCCTCCCCGCCGGGAGTCTGGAAGCGATCCAGACATCCGAACCGGAGGGGGGCCCGTCATGGGGGCCGCAAATATGAGCGCACGGCGGCGGGCCGTGCCCTGGCTTGTGCTGGGGTTGTGGATCGTGGTGCTGGCGGCCGTGTCGCCGTTCGCGTCGAAGCTCGCGGACGTGCAGCGGGACCGGGCCGTGGACTATCTGCCGGCGAGCGCCGACTCGACGCAGGTCGCGAAGATCCAGGAGGAGCTGCCCGGGGGCGGGGCCACACAGATGGTCGTCGTCTACCACCGGGACGGTGGGCTGACCGCGGCCGACAAGGCCACCGCCGCCGGGCAGATCGGGCGGATCGCGGACACGCACACACTCACCGCCGAGCCGCGGGGCATTCCGTCCAAGGACGGGACCACCGTGATGTATCCCGTCTCCAGCACCGAGCCGGGCACGGATGAGAAGGCCCGCGACCTGCTCGTCAACGACGTGCGGGACATCGCGAAGGGCGGGGACGGCCTCGCTGTCGAGGTCGGCGGGGAAGGGGCCCTCGCGACCGACGCCGCCGAGGTCTACAACTCGCTCGGCGGACCGCTGCTCTACACCACCGCCGCGGTGGTCGCCCTGCTGCTGATCGTCATCTACCGCAGTCCGCTGCTGTGGCTGGTGCCGCTCGGGGTCGCGGGCATGTCGGAGTTCCTGGCGCGGGCTGTCGCCTACGGGCTCAACCAGGGGTTCGGGACCTCCGTCACCGGCCAGAGCGGCGGCATCATGACGATCCTGGTGTTCGGCGCCGGCACCGACTACGCGCTGCTGCTCGTCTCCCGGTACCGCGAGGAGCTACGGCGCATTGAGCGGCCGTACGACGCCATGGCGGCCGCGCTGAAGGGCTGCGGGCCCGCCGTGCTCGCCTCCTCCGGGACCGTGGCCGCGGGCCTGCTGTGCCTGCTCGCCGCCGACCTCAACAGCAGCCGCGGGATGGGGCCGTTGGGGACGGTCGGGGTGCTGGTCGCGCTCGCCGCGATGATGACGCTGCTGCCCGCGGTCCTGATGCTGCTCGGCCGCAGGGTGTTCTGGCCGCTCGTCCCGCGCTACGGCAGCACACCCAAGGTCCGCCGGTCGCTGTTCGCCGCGATGGGCAGCTCCGCCGGGCGGCGGCCGCTCACCGTGCTGGCCGGCGGGGCCGTGCTGCTCGGGGCGCTCGCGCTGGGCACGCTGAACCTGCCCGGCAGCATCAAGCAGGAGGACTCCTTCACCAGCAGGCCCGAAGCCGTCGCCGCCATGCAGACGCTGGCGAAGGCGTATCCGGAGCGGGGCACCCAGCCCATCAGCGTCATGACCCCGGCCGACCGCGCCGACGCCACCCTCGCCGCGATCCGGGGCACGGACGGGGTCGACAGCGCCCAGCGGGGCCGTACCGGAGACGGCTGGACCGAGATCGCCGTCATGGCCAAGAGTGCTCCCCAGTCCGCGGGGGAGACCGCGACCATCGAGGCACTGCGCGACGAGCTGGACGGGTCCTACGTCGGCGGGCCCAGCGCCCAGCAGATCGACCTGAAGGACACCAACGCGCGGGACCGCTCGATCGTCGTGCCGATCGTCCTCGTCTCCGTGCTGCTGATCCTGATCGCGCTGCTCAGGTCGCTGGTCGCACCGCTGATCCTGGTGGCCGCCGTGGTCGCCGTGTGGGGCGCCGCCCTCGGTATCGGCGGACTGGTCTTCGGGCCGGTGTTCGGGTTCGAGGGCACCGATCCCGGGCTCGGGCTGCTGTCCTTCGTGTTCCTGGTCGCCCTCGGCGTCGACTACGGCATCTTCCTGATGCACCGGATGCGCGAGGAGTCCCTGTCCGGAGCCGAACCCGTCGACGCGGCCCTCACCGCGCTGCGCTCGACCGGCGGGGTCATCGCCTCGGCGGGCCTGGTCCTCGCGGCCACCTTCGCGGTGCTCACCAACATGCCGTTGGTCCAACTCGTCGAGCTGGGCTTCGTGATCGCGGTGGGCGTGCTCCTCGACACCTTCCTCGTGCGGACCTACCTGGTCACCAGCGCGGCCGTCGCCCTGCGCCGCAAGGTGTGGTGGCCGGGGCCGCTGTCCCGGGCGCCCGAGCCGCCCGTACGCACCGAACGGCAGCGGGAAACGGTGTGACGAGGTCACTCCTGGGCGCCCTTCCCTCCCGGAAGGGCGCCCTCCGCCCCGAAGATGAGACCGTGCAGCAGATCACCGGACCCCGACTCGGCGAGCGGATCATGGCGGCGGTCAACCGGGACCCCCGCACCGCCCCGCACGGCACCCGCAACGACGCGCTGCTCGCCGCCGTGCTGGCGGTGGCGGCCGTGTGCGTCGGCCTCCTCACCGACGAGGCCCGCCGCCCCGACGCCCTCGGCTGGACGCTGCTGCTGGCCGCCCATGTGCCGATCGTGTGGCGGCGCCGCCGCCCGCTCCTGGTACTGGCCGCGATGGTGGCGCTGATCGTGCCGTACCACGCCCTCGACTACAACCACATCGCCCCCACCCCGGCCGCGTACGTCGCCCTCTACACGGTCGCCGTCACCGGCCGCCCGCTGCGGACGGTCCTGACGGGCGCCACCGTCCTGACCGTCTCCACGAGCGTCATGCTCACCGTCAGCACCCACCAGGCCGTCGAACTGCTGCGGATCTCCGGCTGGGTCATCGCCGTCCTGTTCTGCGGCATCGACGTCCGCTACTACCGCGAGTACGTCAGAGCGATCGTCGAGCGCGCCGAAAAGGCGGAACGCACCCGTGAGGAGGAAGCCCGCCGCCGGGTCGCCGAGGAACGCCTGCGGATCGCCCGCGACCTGCACGACCTGCTCGCCCACACCATCACCCTGATCGGCGTGCAGACCTCGGTCGCCGCACATGTCCTGGCCGCCGACCCCGAACGCCTGGACCGGGAGACGGTCGCCAAGTCCCTCGACGACATCTCCGAGACCTGCCGGACCGCGCGCGGTGAACTCCGTACGACCCTGGAGGTGCTGCGCGAACACGGCCTGCCCGACGCCCGCGGCCCGCTGCCCGGCCTCGACGGTCTGTCCGACCTCGTCGCGGCGGCCCGGCTCGCGGGCGCCCGCGTCGAAGAGGACCTGCGCGTGCGCACCCCGCCGCCGCCCGCCGTCGGCGCCGCCGCCTACCGGATCGTCCAGGAGGCACTGACCAACGCGGTCCGGCACGCGGGACCGGAACCCGCCGTACGCCTCAGGCTGTACGACGAACCGGGCGCCCTGCGGGTGTCGGTGACCGACGACGGCACCGGGCCCGTCCCCGGCGGCACCCCCGGCTTCGGACTGGTCGGAATGCGGGAGCGGGCCCGCAGCGTCGGTGGCACACTCGACGCCGGACCACGCCCTGACGGCGGGTTCGAGGTGACGGCGGCACTGCCGCTCACCGTGGGGGAGGGAACCGTATGACCATCCGCGTGCTGCTCGCCGACGACCAGACCCTGGTGCGGGCCGCGTTCGCCATGCTCGTCGAGTCCGCGCGGGACATGGAGGTCGTGGGAGAGGCCGGGAGCGGCCGGGAGGCCGTGGGGGCCGCCCGGGAGGTGCGGCCCGACCTGGTGGTGATGGACATCCGCATGCCCGACCTCGACGGCATCGAGGCGACCCGGCTCATCGCGGCCGACGAAGCGCTCGCCGGGGTGCGGGTGCTGGTCCTGACCACCTACGACACTGACGAGAACATCGTCGAGGCACTGCGCGCGGGGGCCTCCGGCTTCCTCGTCAAGGACACCCGGCCGGCCGAACTCCTCGACGCCATCCGCACGGTGGCGGCCGGTGAGGCGCTGCTGTCCCCGGGGCCCACGGCCCGGTTGATCGAGCGGTTCCTGCGCAGCCCGTCCATGCCGGTGGCGGTGGCGGCGGGCGGCCCCGACTGCCTCTCCGACCGGGAGCGCGAGGTGCTGGCCCTGGTCGCGCGGGGCCTGAACAACACGGAGATCGGCGAGGCGCTGGGCCTGAGCCCGCTCACCGCGAAGACGCACGTCAGCCGGATCATGGGGAAGTTGGGGGCGCGGGACCGGGCGCAACTGGTGATCGTGGCGTACGAGTCGGGGATGGTGACTCCGGGGATGACGTGACCGGGGTGGCTTTCTCGCCCCCGCCGCCCCTTCCCGTCCCGTCCTTGGGGGCTGCGCCCCCAGACCCCCCATCGGCCCGAAGGGCCTCGTCCTCAAACACCGGACGGGCTGGAATCAGCCCCTGCTGAGCCCCCTGGGGACGGGACGGGAAGCAGCGGCGGGGGCGGAGAAACGGCTCTACAGCAGCCCCGCGCGGGCCAAGAACCTGCCCACTCGCTCCACCTCGCCCTCTGACAGCGGCACCTGGGGCTCCGCCGTCACCGGGCAGTCGATGACGCCCCGCAGATGCAGCGCCGCCTTGAAGGCGCCCAGGGCCGACGACGAGGCGCCCATACGGGCCGGGTCGCCCACGGACACCATGCCGAACAGGGTGCACAGGCGTTCCTGTTCGGCGCGGGCCGCCTCCCGGTCGCCCGCGCGGAACAGGCGGTCGAGACGGACGTACCCCTCGGGGTCGACGTTGGCGAGACCGGGCACCGCCCCGTCGGCGCCGACCGCGAGGGCCGCGTCGACGAGGAGTTCGGAGCCGGTCACGACGCTGAAGCCGGTGATGTCGGGGCGGGACCGGGCGCCGGAGACGACCCTGCGGAAGCCCGCGAGGTCCCCGCTGGAGTCCTTGAGGCCGGCCAGCACGCCCTCGGCGGCCAGGTCCAGGACCACGTCCGAGGAGAGCTTGGTGTGGACGCCCGACGGGAGGTCGTAGGCGACGACCGGGACGGGGCTCGCGGCCGCGACCAGGCGGTAGTGGCGGGCGATTTCCACCGGATGGGTGGCGGCGTAGAAGGGGGCGGTGGCAACGACCGCGTCGGCGCCCGCCGCGGTGACGGCCCGCACATGGTCCAGGACCCGGGCCGTCGTCATGTCGATCACCCCGGCCAGCAAGGGCAGTTGACCCCCGACATGCCCGGCGACCGCCTCCACCACCAGCCTGCGCTGGGTGTCCGTCAGGAAGGCCGCCTCCGACGACGTACCGAGGACGAACAGCCCGTGCACCCCGCCCGCGACCAGATGGTCGACGAGCCTGAGCAGGGAGGGGACGTCCACCTCGCGGTCCGGTGTCAGCGGCGTGCAGACGGGCGGGACGACACCGGTCAGTGGGGCGGGAAGGGTCATCGGGGCTCCTCGGGATCGGCCGTCCACTGATCCTCCCGCAAAGGGTGAGGGGGCGCCGACCCCTGTACGGCGCCCCCTGTCCCCGAGCTGACTCACTACTGCACCTGTTGGTACGTCTCGTCCTCGTCCGAGTCGTAGATCAGCTTGCCGCCCTTGTCGTAGCCCTTGACGTGCGGGTTCCTGGTGACCTGTTCGGTCAGGGTGCCGGCGGCGGCGAACCAGCCGTGGTCGAGGACGGCCTCGCTGGTGGAACCGCCGTAGGAGACGGTCACCTTGGCCACCGTCGGATCGACCTCGCCGATGAAGCCCCAGCTGAACGGCAGCTTCCAGTTGCCCTTGTTCAGGAAGGACTGCTGGTAGAGCTTGTTGGCGTTGATGTCGGCCACCACGGGCGGCGAGTCCGGCTGCCGGTCGCTGCCGCCGCTGATGTTGGCGCCGGAGGCCTCGCCGTCCTTGATGTTGCAGGCCAGCCGGATCTGCGTCGGCTGCTCCTTCACGGCCACCACCCAGATGCCGTCACCGGGGGCGTTGAGATCACCGGTGCTGTTCAGCGCCAGGATGATCCGGTACTCGTCGGCCTTGCCCAGGTGCGAGTCCCGGGCGCCCATGGCCACGTTCTCCCGCTCCCAGGCGAGACACTTGTGGAGCCCCTCCACCGCCTGCTCGCGCGTGATCCCGTCCCGCAGCTGTTCTGCCGTGGCGGGCCCCGCCGGTCCACTGGGGGTGGGGGAGGGCGTGGCCGTCGGCGTGGGGCTCGCGGACGCGCTGGGTGTCGTCGCCGTGTCCGCCACCCCCGTCCCCCCGCCGCCCACCGCGAACGCCCCCACCGGCACCGCGGCCAGCGTCACCAGGGCGGCCCCGGCCACCGCCACCCGCCGACGCCGCTCGACCACGCCCTGGCGGCGGATCCGCGGATACGGCGCCGGCGACGGCCGGATCGTGTACGCGTCCTCGGAGAGCAGCTCCCGCAGTTGCTCCTCGAAGTCCCGCTCCTCTTCGCTCGTGTCGCTCACTTCGTGCCTCCCTGCGGGGCGCGGTCCATGACCTGCGCGAGCCCCGGATACGTACGCAACTTCGCCAGCCCCTTGGACGCCTGGCTCTTGACCGTGCCCGGCGAGCAGCCGAGTACCTCGGCGACCTCCGCCTCCGACAGGTCCTCCCAGTAGCGCATGACGATCACCGCCCGCTGCCTCGGCGGCAGCCCGGCCAGGGCGCCCAGCAGCACACCCCGCTCGTCGACCCGGGCCACCGCCTCGTCCCGGCCCGCCCGCTCCGGCGGCGCGTCCGTCAGCGACTCCCGCACGCGCCGCTTGCGGAAGCGGTCGCTGTTGCAGGTGACGAGCATCCGCCGGACGTACGCTTCCGGGTTGTCACTGCCCGCGACGCGCCGCCAGGAGCGGTACGCCTTCGCCAGCGCCGTCTGCGTCAGATCCTCGGCGTGATGAGCGTCGCCGGTGAGCAGATAGGCGGTCCGCACGAGGTGCGACCATCTCGCTCTGACGAATTCCTGGAACCGATCCTCTAGTTCGGCCTGCATCAAGCACCCTCCCTCGCCCTCCAGACCACCCTGGGGGCGGAATCGGTTGCCCCGGATTCGGTGACGGGTTCGAATGGGGCCATGCAGGGATGGGACGAACAGGACGCGGGCGTCCTCCGGCTGCCGTCGGGACGCCTGGTACGGGGCCGGGGCCTGCGGCGACGAGTGGACCCGAGCGCGCCGACACCGTCGTACGGCGTCTATCTGCTCGGCGGGAGGCCTCCGGAGGTCCCCTGGCCCTCCGACTGGCTCCGCTGGCCGGACTTCCGGCTGCCGGCCGACCGGGAGGAGTGCCGCGCGGTGCTCACCGAGGCGTGGCGGCGGGCGGCCGGGGAACGGATCGAGATCGCCTGCGGCGGAGGCAAGGGCCGTACGGGAACGGCCCTTGCCTGTCTGGCGGTTCTGGACGGCGTGCCCCCTGAGGAGGCGGTGGCCTACGTCCGCGCGCACTACGACCGACGAGCGGTGGAGACGCCCTGGCAGCGCCGGTACGTCCGGCGCTTCTGACCGGTCAGCCCAGGGTGTCGGCGACCACCGCGGCCGCGTCGGCGACCAGGCGGTCGTCCCGTACGGCGTTCGGCGTGGGCATGGTCGACAGGACGGACAGGGCGATCGGGGCGCCGGCCTCGGTCCAGACGACACCCACGTCGTTGGCGGTGCCGTAGGAGCCGCTGCCGGTCTTGTCGGCGATCGTCCAGGTCTTCGGCAGGCCCGCGTGGAAGCGGTTCACGCTGGTGGTGTTGGACAGCAGCCAGTGGGTGAACAGCTCGCGGTCCCGGCGGTTCAGCGCGTCGCCGAGGACGAGACGGCCGTAGGTGCGACCGATGGCGTACGGGCTCGTCGTGTCCGTGAGCCGCCACGGCTCGGCGGTGTTGAGCTCGGGCTCCCAGCGGTCGAGGCGGGTCACGCCGTCGCCGAGGGAGCGGGCGAAGCGGGTGATGGCGGTGGGGCCGCCGAGTTCGCGCAGGAGGAGGTTGCCGGCCGTGTTGTCGCTGTAGGTGATGGCCACCTCGGCGAGTTCGGCGATCGTCATGCCCTCGGCCAGATGCGCCTTGGTCTGGTCCGAGCCCGGCATCACCAGGTCGGCCTCGGTGTAGTGGATCCGGCGGGCGAGCACCTCGCCGTGCCGGTCCAGGTCGCGCAGGACGGCCGCGGCGGCGAGGGCCTTGAAGACGGAGCACATCGGGAAGCGCTCGTCGGCGCGGAAGCGGACGGACCGCCTGGTGGCGAGGTGGTGGGCGTAGACGCCGAGCCGGGCGTCGTACTGGACCTCCAGTGCGCGCAGGCGGGCGGAGACGTCGTCGGCCGCGTAAGCGGTCGTGCCGGTCAGGAGGGTGGCCGTACCGGCGGCGAGGAGCGTGCGTCGGGACAGCTTTCCGGAGCCTAAGATCTTGCTCTCCTTCGAACGGGGACAGATACCGATCTCTTCAATGATCGACGTCGGCGCTCATCCCTTGGTTGCACGGTCGTAGACCATCGGCGGACGGACAGGGCCGCCCGCGGCCGAGACAGTGGCGGCATGGAGAAGACAACGGGGATCAACCGGGCGCGGTTTCTGGCGGGAGCGGCGGGGATCGGGGCCGCCGCGCTCCTGTCGGCGGGCCGCGCGGAGGCGACCGCACGAAAGCCGGGACTCACACGCCACGGCGTCGTCTACACCGTCGGCGAGGGCGAGACGCCCGGCACCGCCTGGAGCGCGGTCCGGATGCGTCGCGACATCCGGGCCATCCGGGACGACCTGCACGCCGACACCGTCGACGTCACCGGCGACGGTGTCGAACGCCTCACCGCCACCGCCGCCGAGGCGGCCGAACGCGGGCTGCACGTCTGGCTCCAGCCGACCCTCGGGGACGTCCCGCCGCGGGACATCCTCGAACACCTCGCGGAGACCGGCCGGTTCGCGGAGCGGCTGCGGAGGCAGGGCGCGAGCGTGGAGTTCAGTGTGGGCTGCGAGTTCTGGCTGTTCGTGCCGGGCATCCTGCCGGGCGCGACCGTCATGGAGCGCATCGAGAACCTGCAGAAGGGCAACGTCGACTGGGCCGGTATGCAGCGCCGTCTCGCCGACTTCACGGCGCGGGCGGCGGGGCTCGGCCGTTCCGTCTTCCACGGCCGGCTCAGCTACGCGTCCGCTCCCGAGATCGACCAGGTCGACTGGGGCCTGTTCGACGTGGTCGGCGTCGACTACTACTCCTACCACCGCGAACCCGCCGCCCATGTCCGGGAGTTGAAGCAGCACCTGCGCTGGGGCAAGCCGCTCGCGATCACCGAGTCCGGCACCTGCACCTACGTCGGCGCCCCCGAGGCGGGCGGCATGGGCTGGGACATCGTCGACTACGACAAGGACCCGCCGGAGATCAAGGGGAACGTCGTCCGCAGCGAGCGCACCCAGGCACGCCATCTCACCGGTCTCCTCGACGTCTTCGAGTCGATGGGCCTCTACGCCGCGATGGCCTTCGAGTTCCTCACCGCGGACGCCCCTCACCGCCCCGACGACCCCCGCCACGACCTCGACATGGCGAGCTACGGGATCGCCAAGGCGATCAAGGACCGCCCCGACGACCCGCGTTCGGACTGGCACTGGGAACCGAAGGAGGCGTTCCAGGCGCTGGCGGCGCGCTACCGCGGGGCGTGTCAGCGGCAGTAGGTGTCCTGGGCCGGACGCACCCCCGTGGCCAGGAAGCGGGACACGAGGGCGTCCCCGCACGCGGTGCCGTTGTCGAGGTAGGCGTCGTGGCCGGTGGAGTCGTTGACGACCATGACGGCACGTCGGCCGAACGCCTCGCGCAGCTTGAGGGCGCCGCTGAGCGGGGTGGCCACGTCCCGTGCGTTCTGCACCATCAGGATGTCGGACCGGCCGCGGTCGGTGACGTGCACCGGTGCCTCCTTCGGCTCCCACGGCCAGGCGGCGCACGCCATCGCGTTCCTCGGCATGCCCCCGGTCAGCGGGTACTTGGCCCGGCTCTCGGCCACGCCCTTGGCGTACACCGCCGGGTCGCTCGGCCAGTCGGCGTCGTTGCAGATCGTGGCGGCGCCGACCGCGGTGACGTTCTGGAGGACGGCCTCGGGCGGTGCGGCCGGGGCGGGCGGCACGGTGCCCTTCCGCGCGGCGAGGATGAGCCTGGCCAGGGCCGGGTAGTCGTCCGGGTCGTAGAAGGCGTCGAGCATGGACTGGCGCAGGACGTTGCCGTTCAGCTCCGCCGGGTTGGCGCCGGGCCAGGGGATCGGCTCGCGGTCGAGGCGGGCGGCGAGGTCCAGGAAGAGGGGGCGCACCTCGGCGGCCGTGTCGGCGAGGCGGTCCGGATTGCCGGGCGCGGCGGCCCACTTGGCGAACTCCGGGAAGTTGTCCTCGGCGCCCTGCTCGAACGCGGCGAGCCAGGCGCGCTCCGCGAGGACGGGGTCCGCGTTGTCGTTGCTGTCCAGGACGATGCGGTCGGTGCGCTGCGGGAACAACTGGAGGTAGGCGTCGGCGACATAGGTGCCGTACGACACGCCCCACGCGGACACCCTGCGCTCGCCGAGGGCGGCGCGGACGCGGTCGAGGTCGCGGGCCTCGTTGAGGGTGCTGATGTGCCGGATCAGTTCGCCGCCGTTGCGTGCGCATGCCTCGGAGACGCGCTTGCCGGCGGCCATGGTGGCGTCGACGGAGCCGTCCGGGGCGGGCCAGGGCAGCAGGGTCGTGCGGGCCAGGTCACGCTGTTCGAGCCCGCAGTCGACGGCCGTCGAGGGTGCCATCCCGCGCGGCGCGAACCCGATCAGGTCGTAGGCCTCGCGGACCTTCTTCGGCAGCTTCTGCCCCTTCCTGGAGGGGTCGTTCATGCTGTCGCCGCCGGGGCCGCCGGGGATCAGCAGCAGGGCGCCGCGCCGGGCGGCCGGGTTCTCGCTGGGGATACGGGAGACGGCGATCTCGATCTTCGGGCCGTCCGGGTCGGCGTAGTCCATGGGTACCGGCACGGTCGCGCACTGCTGGCGCGGATCGAGGCCGCCGCCCTCGCACTTCGTCCATTCCAGCGCCGGGGTCCGGGCGGCGGCGGAGGCGGTCAGCGGCGTCACGACACCGAAGACGACACCGGAGGCGGCGGCGATCAGGGCGAGGCTTTTCGTCATCTGCTTCATACCAGGAGCCTCTCGAATCCTCCGTCGCGGCCCCATCCGGTCAACTGCCGGATTTCCACGGGGGTTTACCCCCTTACCGGGCTCGGGAACGGTCGTAGCCGGTGATCGGCGCCGGGGTCTCGGGCCTGACCGCGGCGGTACGGGATGCGACTCCGGCCGAGCGGGCGGGCCCGGCGACGGCCCGGGTCTCGTCGCCCACGGACGACCACAGGTCCGCGTAGGCGAGAATGGGGCCATGAGTCTGTTCCGCGACGACGGCATCGTGCCGCGCACCCAGAAGCCGGGTGAGGCGGACCGGATCATGCTGTGCTTCTCCGGGGGGCGACCCCCGGGCCCCCAGCCGGACACCCGTGGGGGTGTGCGATGAGTCTCTTCCGGGACGACGGGGTCGTGCTGCGGACGCAGAAGCTGGGTGAGGCGGACCGGATCATCACGCTGCTCACGCGTGGGCACGGACGTGTGCGGGCCGTGGCCCGTGGGGTGCGGCGGACCAAGTCGAAGTTCGGCGCCCGTCTCGAACCCTTCTCCCATGTCGACGTGCAGTTCTTCGCACGGGGGAGCGAGCTGGTGGGGCGTGGGCTGCCGCTGTGCACACAGAGCGAGACCATCGCTCCGTACGGTGGCGGGATCGTCTCCGACTACGCCCGCTACACCGCCGGGACGGCCATGCTGGAGACCGCCGAGCGGTTCACCGACCATGAGGGCGAGCCGGCTGTGCAGCAGTACCTGTTGCTCGTCGGCGCCCTGCGGACCCTCGCCCGGGGCGAGCACGCGCCCCACCTCGTGCTCGACGCCTTCCTGCTGCGCTCCCTCGCCGTCAACGGCTACGCCCCCAGCTTCAGCGACTGCGCGAAGTGCGGCATGCCGGGCCCGAACCGCTTCTTCTCCGTGGCCGCCGGAGGCTCGGTCTGCGTGGACTGCCGGGTGCCCGGCAGCGTCGTACCGTCGTCGCAGACCCTGGAACTCCTCGCCGCGCTGCTTACGGGAGACTGGGAGACCGCGGACGCGAGCGAGCCGCGGCATGTCCGGGAGGGCAGCGGTCTTGTGTCCGCCTACCTGCACTGGCATCTGGAACGCGGGCTCCGATCCCTGCGTTACGTAGAGAAGCAACCCTGAGAGGGAGACGAGAACCACCATGGTCGTACGCGGGATCCTCGGCCGTCAGCGCCGCGAGTACAAGGCGCCCGAGCCGCACCCGTCCGGCGCCCGCGCGCCGAAGCTCCCCGGTGAGCTGATCCCCGAGCACGTGGCGATCGTCATGGACGGGAACGGCCGGTGGGCCAAGCAGCGCGGCCTGCCCAGGACCGAGGGGCACAAGGTCGGCGCCGAGCGGGTGCTCGACGTGCTCCAGGGCGCGGTCGAGGTCGGCGTGAAGAACATCTCCCTCTACGCCTTCTCCACCGAGAACTGGAAGCGCTCGCCCGACGAGGTCCGCTTCCTCATGAACTTCAACCGCGACTTCATCCGCAAGACCCGGGACCAGCTCGACGAGCTCGGCATCCGGGTGCGCTGGGTGGGCCGGATGCCCAAGCTGTGGAAGTCCGTCGCCAAGGAGCTCCAGGTCGCCCAGGAGCAGACCAAGGGGAATGACAAGCTCACGCTGTACTTCTGCATGAACTACGGCGGGCGGGCCGAGATCGCCGATGCCGCGCAGGCTCTCGCCGAGGATGTGAAGGCGGGTCGGCTGGATCCGTCCAAGGTCACCGAGAAGACCCTCGCGAAGTACCTGTACTACCCCGACATGCCCGACGTGGACCTCTTCCTGCGCCCCAGTGGCGAGCAGCGCACCTCCAACTACCTGCTCTGGCAGAGCGCCTACGCCGAGATGGTCTTCCAGGACGTCCTGTGGCCCGACTTCGACCGCCGTGACCTGTGGCGGGCCTGCGTCGAGTTCGCCTCCCGGGACCGCCGCTTCGGCGGAGCCGTCCCGAACGAGGAACTGCTCGCCATGGAGGAAGCGATGAAGGGCGAGCCGGAGGACTGACCTCCGCTCCGCCCCCGCCGGTGGCCGCGTGCGTGCGGCCGCCGGCGTACGTGCCCGGTGCGTCAGCCCTGGGCGGTCGCGCACTCCGCGCAGGTGCCGAAGATCTCCACGGTGTGCGCCACGTTGACGTATCCGTGCTCGGCCGCGATGGCGTCGGCCCACTTCTCCACGGCCGGACCCTCGACCTCGACCGCCTTGCCGCAGAGCCGGCAGACCAGGTGGTGATGGTGGTCGCCGGTGGAGCAACGGCGGTAGACGGACTCGCCGTCCGAGGTGCGCAGGACGTCGACCTCGCCCGCGTCGGCGAGGTTCTGGAGGGTGCGGTAGACCGTGGTCAGACCGACGGCGTCGCCCTTGTGCTTGAGCATGTCGTGCAGTTCCTGCGCGCTGCGGAACTCGTCGACCTCGTCGAGGGCCGCCGCCACGGCGGCCCGCTGCCGGGTGGCACGGCCCTTCACGGGCGGTCCTGCGGTCGTCACGAAATGCCTCCTTGCTTCGGCGCCTGCCGGGCCATTGTGCCAGCCCGGCCTGGGCCGGGTCAGACGCCGACCGTGCCGTCGGCTTCCCGAGTGGCCGGAATCGCACACTCCGCGGGGTCCCCGGCAGGCTGCCGCGCGGCGGCCGCGCGGGCGCGGCGGCGGGCCAGCGGCGTGGCCAGCGCCGTCAGCAGGATGAAGGCCGCGATGGTCAGGAGCACGATCGTCGCGCCGGGCGGCACGTCCTGGTAGTACGAGGTCACGGTGCCGCCGATGGTCACCGTCACCCCGATCGCCACCGCGATCGCGAAGGTCGCCGCGAAACTCCGGCTGAGCTGCTGCGCCGCCGCCACCGGCACCACCATCAGGGCGCTGACCAGCAACAGTCCGACCACGCGCATCGCGACGGTCACCGTCACCGCGGCCGTGACCGCCGTCAGCAGGTTGAGCGCGCGCACCGGAAGGCCGGTGACCCGGGCGAACTCCTCGTCCTGGCTGACCGCGAAGAGCTGCCGGCGCAGACCGAGGGTGACGAGCACCACGAACGCGGCCAGCACACAGATCGCCGTCACGTCCGACTCGGAGACCGTGGACAGCGAACCGAACAGGTACGACGTGAGGTTGGCGTTGGAGCCGCCGGGCGCGAGGTTGATGAACATCACGCCGCCGGCCATACCGCCGTAGAAGAGCATCGCGAGGGCGATGTCGCCGCGGGTCCTGCCGTACCAGCGGATCAGCTCCATGAGGACCGCGCCGAGGACGGAGACCAGGGTCGCCATCCACACCGGCGACCAGGAGAGCAGGAAGCCGAGGCCGACGCCGGTCATCGCGACATGGCCGATGCCGTCGCCCATGAGGGCCTGGCGGCGCTGGACCAGGTAGATGCCGACGGCGGGGGCGGTGATGCCGACCAGGACGGCGGCGAGCAGGGCCCGCTGCATGAAGGCGTAGTCGAGGAAGTCCATCAGCTCAGCAGTCCTGTGCGCAGCGGCTCGTGGTCGTGGGGGTGGATGTGGTCGTGGCCGGGCAGGGCATGCTGACCGACCGCGCGCGGGGGAGGACCGTCGTGCAGAACGCAACCGTCCCGCAGGACGACCGCGCGGTCGATCAGCGGCTCGAGGGGGCCCAGCTCGTGCAGGACGACCAGGACCGTGGTGCCCTGGGCCACCTGTTCCCGCAGGGTCTGGGCGAGCACCTCCTGGCTGGCCAGGTCCACGCCCGCCATCGGCTCGTCCATGATCAGCAGTTCGGGTTCGGCGGCGAGCGCGCGGGCGATCAGCACCCGCTGGTGCTGGCCGCCGGAGAGGGCGTTCACGGAGTCCTTCGCCCGGTCCGCCATGCCGACCAGCGCCAGGGCCCGCCGTACGGCCTCGTGGTCGGACTTGCGGAGCATGCCGAAGCGGGCGCGCGACAGACGGCCGGAGGAGACGATCTCGGTGACGGTCGCGGGGACCCCGCCGGCGGCGGTGGTGCGCTGCGGGACGTACCCGACCCGCGCCCAGTCCCGGAACCGGCCGCGCGGGGTGCCGAAGAGCCCGATCTCACCGGCGGACGTGGGCACCTGGCCGATGATCGTGCGGATCGCGGTGGACTTTCCGGAGCCGTTGGCGCCGAGCAGCGCGACGACCTCACCGCGGTTCACGGTGAGGTCGATGCCGCGCAGGACGGGCCGCGAGCCCAGGTCGGCGCGGACGCCGCGCAGGGATATGACAGCCCCTTCGAGGCGCTCGGTCATGCCGTCCTCCCACAACGTCATTTCGCTCCCAGGGCGGCTTGCAGCGCCTTGAGGTTGGCTTCCTGGACCGCGAAGTAGTCCTTGCCGCGGGACTTCTCGGTGATGCCCTCGATCGGGTCGAGGACGTCCGTCTTCAGCCCGGCGTCGGAGGCGATGGTCTTCGCGGTCTTGTCGCTGACGAGCGTCTCGTAGAACACGGTGGTGACGCCGTCGGCCTTCGCCATCTTCTCAAGGTCCTTGACGCGGTCGGCGCTGGGCTCGGACTCGGGGTCGAGGCCGTTGATGGCCTCCTCGGTGAGGCCGTAGCGCTCCGCGAGGTAGCCGAAGGCGGCGTGCGTGGTGATGAAGACCTTGGTGTCGGTGTTCTTCAGCCCTGTCTCGAACTTCGTGTTGAGCGCGCCGAGCTTCTTCACCAGGGCAGCGGTGTTGGCCTTGTAGTCGGCCGCGTGGTCCGGGTCGGCCTTCTCCAAGGCCTTGCCGACGCCCTCGGCGACCTCGGAGTAGCGCACCGGGTCCAGCCAGATGTGGGGGTCGAGGCCTTCGAGCTCCTCGTCGGCGTGGTCGTCGTGCTCGGCCGCGTGGCCGCCGACCTCGTTGCCGTGCTTCTCCAGCTCGGTGAGGGAGGAGGCGTCGATCTTCGTCTTGATGTCGGACTGGGCCACCGCGTCGTCGACGGAGGGCTGGAGGCCCTTGAGATAGAGGGCCGCGTCGGACTCCTGGAGCTGCGCGGTCTGCTTGGCGCTGATCTCCAGGTCGTGCGGCTCCTGGCCGGGCTCGGTCAGGCTGGTGACGCTCACGTGGTCCCCGCCGATCTGTTCGGCGAGGAAGGCCATCGGGTAGAAGGAGGCAACGACGTCGAACTTGTCGGTGTTGCCCGCGGCGGCGCTGTCGGTGGAGCAGGCGGAGAGGCCGGCGAGGCCGAGGAGGGCGACCGCGGATATCAGGTGACGTCGTGCTTTCATGACAGTCATTTTCAACAAATGTGGAAACCGTTGTCAACAAGGGTCGTGGGTCCGGCACCGATTTGATACGGGGGGTGGCGCCGCCGGTAACCTGAGGCATTCGCCGCTGTCCATCCGTCATGAAGAGAGCACCGTGGCCGCCGACAAGATCGACACCATCGTCAGCCTGAGCAAGCGCCGTGGCTTCGTTTTCCCCTGTAGTGAGATCTACGGCGGTCAGAAGGCCGCCTGGGACTACGGACCGCTGGGTGTCGAGCTCAAGGAGAACCTGAAGCGTCAGTGGTGGCGTTACATGGTGACCTCGCGCGAGGACGTGGTCGGTCTCGACTCGTCCGTGATCCTTGCCCCCGAGGTCTGGGTCGCCTCCGGTCACGTCGCCACCTTCTCCGACCCGCTCACCGAGTGCACCTCCTGCCACAAGCGGTTCCGCGCGGACCACCTGGAGGAGGCCTACGAGGCCAAGCACAAGCGCGCGCCGGAGAACGGCCTGGCGGACATCAACTGCCCCAACTGCGGCAACAAGGGCCAGTTCACCGAGCCCAAGCAGTTCTCGGGTCTGCTCTCCACCCACCTCGGCCCGACCCAGGACACCGGCTCCATCGCCTACCTGCGCCCGGAGACCGCGCAGGGCATCTTCACCAACTTCGCCCTGGTGCACACCGCTTCGCGCAAGAAGCCGCCGTTCGGCATCGCGCAGATGGGCAAGTCCTTCCGCAACGAGATCACGCCCGGCAACTTCATCTTCCGCACCCGCGAGTTCGAGCAGATGGAGATGGAGTTCTTCGTCAAGCCGGGCGAGGACGAGAAGTGGCAGGAGTACTGGATGGAGCAGCGCTGGAACTGGTACACGGGCCTGGGCATGCGCGAGGAGAACATGCGGTGGTTCGAGCACCCGAAGGAGAAGCTCTCCCACTACTCCAAGCGCACCGCTGACATCGAGTACCGCTTCCAGTTCGGCGGCAACGAGTGGGGCGAGCTGGAGGGTGTGGCCAACCGCACCGACTACGACCTCACCGCGCACTCCAAGGCCTCGGGCCAGGACCTCGTCTACTACGACCAGGAGGCCGGCGAGCGCTGGACGCCGTACGTCATCGAGCCCGCGGCCGGTGTCGGCCGCGCGATGCTGGCGTTCCTGCTCGACGCGTACGTCGAGGACGAGGCGCCCAACGCCAAGGGCAAGCTGGAGAAGCGCACCGTGCTGCGTCTCGACCACCGCCTCGCCCCGGTGAAGGTCGCGGTCCTGCCGCTGTCCCGCAACCCCGAGCTGTCCCCGAAGGCCAAGGGCCTCGCCCAGGCGCTGCGCCAGAACTGGAACATCGAGTTCGACGACGCGGGTGCGATCGGGCGCCGTTACCGGCGTCAGGACGAGATCGGTACGCCGTACTGCGTGACGGTCGACTTCGACACCCTCGAGGACAACGCGGTGACGGTTCGTGAGCGGGACTCCATGAAGCAGGAGCGCATTTCGCTGGACCAGATCGAGGGGTACCTGGCCGGGCGGCTCGTCGGCTGCTAGGTCTTCGGTCGGCCTGTCTTATTGGTCCCCGGCACAGGGCTCGCTTTGGCCCTGTATCGGGGACCGTTCCGTTCACCAGGCTTGCTCCCATGAGCCTCGCCTTTCTCCTCACCACCCTCGTCGTGGTCGCCACCCCCGGTACCGGGGTCGTCTACACGCTGGCCGCCGGTCTCTCCCGCGGTCCTCGCGCGAGCGTCGTCGCCGCTTTCGCCTGCACGCTCGGGATCGTGCCGCATGTGCTGGCCACCGTCACCGGGCTCGCCGCGCTGCTGAACGCGAGTGCGGTGGCCTTCCAGGCGGTCAAGTACGCCGGGGTCGCCTACCTCCTCTACATGGCCTGGGCGACCGTCCGGGACAAGGACGCGATCGACGTCGAGCCGGGCGGTACGCCCAGGTCCGCGGGCCGGGTGATCGTCCAGGGCGTGCTGATCAACCTCCTCAACCCGAAGCTGACGATCTTCTTCCTCGCGTTCCTGCCCCAGTTCGTCGACCCGTCCGAGCCGCACGCCCTGCCGCGGATGCTGGGGCTGAGCGGCGTCTTCATGCTGGCGACCTTCGTGGTGTTCGCCGGGTACGGGGTGCTCGCCGCCTCGGTGCGCAGCCATGTGATCTCACGGCCCCGGGTGATGGCCTGGCTGAGGCGGAGTTTCGCGGGGTCCTTCGTGCTGCTCGGGGCCAAGCTGGCCACGACTGACGGATGACGACGACTGACGGATGACGGCTGACAGATATTGAAATCTGTCAGTCGTCATGGCAGGGTGGGTGGCATGACGATGCGAACCCGAACCCTCGGCACCACCGGCCCCCAGGTCTCCGCCCTCGGCCTCGGCTGCATGGGCATGTCCGGTATGTACGGCGAGACGGACCGCGCCGAATCGATCGCCACCATCCACGCCGCCCTGGAGGCCGGTGTCACCCTGCTGGACACCGGCGACTTCTACGGCATGGGCCACAACGAACTGCTGATCAGCGAGGCGCTGCGCACCGCTCCGGCCGCCCTGCGCGAGAAGGTGCTGCTCAGTGTGAAGTTCGGCGCCCTGCGCGACCCGGAGGGCGGCTGGTCCGGCTTCGACGGCCGCCCCGCCGCCGTGAAGAACTTCGCCGCGTACTCCCTCCAGCGCCTCGGCGTCGGCCACATCGACGTCTACCGCCCCTCCCGGCTCGACCCCCAGGTGCCGATCGAGGAGACCGTCGGCGCGATCGCCGAACTGGTCGAGAAGGGCTGGGTCCGGCACATCGGCCTCAGCGAGGTCGGCGCCGACACCATCCGCCGGGCCGCCGCCACCGCCCCGATCGCCGACCTCCAGATCGAGTACGCGCTCATATCCCGCGGCCCCGAGCGGGAGATCCTGCCCACCCTGCGTGAGCTGGGCATCTCCGTCACCGCGTACGGAGTGCTCTCCCGCGGCCTGATCTCCGGCCACCTCACGGCCGACCGGCGACTGGCCGCGAACGACTTCCGCGCCCACTCGCCCCGCTTCCAGGGCCAGAACCTCCAGCACAACCTCGCGCTGGTCGAGTCCCTGCGCAAGATCGCCGAACAGAAGGGCGTCACGGTCGCGCAGATCGCCATCGCCTGGGTGGCCTCCCGGGGCGACGACATCGTGCCGCTGGTGGGTGCGAAGACCCGTGAGCGGCTCGGTGAGGCCCTGGGCGCGCTGGACGTGACCCTGGACGCCGCCGACCTCGCCGCCCTTGAGGAGGCCGTACCGGCGGACGCGGTGGCCGGTGAGCGGTATCCGGCGCCGCTGATGGCCATGCTGGACAGCGAGCGGTGAACACCGTGCCGGGTACCGTCTAGGCCATGGCAGCCACCTCCGAGACCCTGACCGCCGAGCGCATCCTCGAAGCCACCGAGGAGGTGCTGCGGCGGTACGGCCCTGCCAAGGCCACCGTGGTCGACGTGGCCCGCGCGCTCGGCGTCAGCCATGGCAGCGTCTACCGGCACTTCCGGACCAAGGCGGCGCTGCGCGAGGCGGTCACCAAGAGGTGGCTGGACCGGACGACGGAGATGCTGGTCGCCGTCGCCGTAGCGGACCGTGATCCGCAGACCCAGCTGCGGGACTGGTTCGCCACCCTCTTCGAGGCCAAGCGCCGCAAGGCGGGCGACGATCCCGAACTGTTCGCCACCTACTCGGCGCTGGCGGGCGAGAGCGGCGGAGTCATCGAGGAACATCTCGCCGAGCTGACCGGCCAGTTGACCCGGATCGTCCGGGCCGGCGTCGAGGCGGGCGTCTTCGTCTCCGACGACCCGGCGACCACCGCCCGCGCCCTCTTCCAGGCCACCGGCCCCTTCCACTCTCCCGCCTACGCCTCCGAGTGGGAGAAGCCGGGCGCCGACGAGGACTTCTCGGCACTGCTGGCCCTGCTGCTGAGGGGACTGCGGGCGGGCTAGAGTGTGCGAGCCCGCCAGGGTGACGATGTGACCGTGTGAGACGAGGGAGACCCGATGCCCCCGACGATCCGACGGGCCGTGATCCCCGCCGCCGGACTCGGCTCCCGACTGCTGCCGCTGACCAAGGCGACGCCGAAGGAGATGCTCCCGGTCGGCGACAAGCCGGTCATCGAGCACACCGTGCGGGAGCTGGTGGACTCCGGCATCACCGACATCACCATCGTCGTCTCCGGCGGCAAGTCCCTGATCCAGGACCACTTCCGCCCCAACCCCGCCCTGGTCGAGCAGCTGCGCGCCGACGGCAAGCACGCCTACGCGGACGCCGTCGAGGAGATCGCCGAGCTGGCCCGCCGCGGCCACATCACCTACCTCGACCAGCACGGCCCCTACGGCAACGGCACCCCGGTCCTCAACGCCGCCCGCTCCTTCGGCGACGAGCCCGTCCTGGTGCTGTGGCCGGACGACGTGTTCGTGGCCGAGGTACCGCGCGCCCAGCAGCTGATCCGCGCCTACGAGCAGACCGGCTGCCCGGTGCTGGCCCTCCTGCCGATGGACCCCACGGAGTCCCAGCGCTACGGCGTGCCCCTCGTGAAGGAGGACCTCGGCGGCGGCACCCTGCGCATCACCGGCCTGGTCGAGAAGCCCGAGCCCGCCGCCGCCCCGTCGGCGTACGCGGCCATCGGCGGCTATGTCATCACCCCGGGCATCATCGACGAACTGCGCGAGCGGACCCGCCGCTGGTACGAACACCGCACCGGCGAGATCTACCTGACCGACGCCATCAACGCCTACGCCGCCGACCGCGCGGTGTACGGCCAGGTCATCCAGGGCCGCTGGTACGACACCGGCAATCCGGCCGACTACCTGGTGGCCCAGATGGCGCACGCCCTGGCCCACCCCGAGTACGGCCCGCTGCTGCGGCGCCTGGTCGGCGACCTGGACACCGGCGAGGGTTCCTGACCGTCAGGTTCCCGACGGGTCCACCGTCGCCTGGTGTTCCTCCGCCAGGTGTTCCTCGGCCTTCAGCCACGGCAGGAACTGCGCGGGTCTGCGCCAGCCGCAGGTCTCGCATCTGATCATGCGCTGCGGGCCCTTGCGCAGGACCTGGACGACGTGCTCGCGCCCGTGCTGGTCCCACCGGCTCACCTTGCTGGTGTTGGTCTGCAACATGTGCCTCGCCTCCGGCAAGGAGTGTGCAGCAAGAACAACATCAACAGCAGTATCTTCACGGGGCGTTCGCCGATACTTGAGCCGCGTCAGCTGATCGTGCGCGGCAGCCGCAGGCTCAGTACCCCCGTCAGGACCACCCCGGCCAGCTGCACGAGCAGGGTCGTCATCAAGGCGTCCCGCATGCCCATCCCCGGGACGAGCGCCAGGAAGAGGGTGCCCAGGGTGGCCACGCCGAGGGCCAGGGCGGACTGCTGGGTCGTGCCCATCACACCGCTGCCCACACCGGCCCGCGCGGGCGGCACCTCGGACAGCACGAGCCGCATGACGACGGGGAGTTGGAGGGCCTGCCCGACTCCGGCGATCGCGCCGCCGGGCAGGAGCGGGAGCAGACCGAGGTCCGGCCACGAGGAGCGGACGGCCAGCACGATCAGCACCAGTCCGATCCCCTGCAGCACCGTGCCCGCGGTCACCACCCGGGTGCCGTACCGGGCGATCAGCCGCGGCCCGGCGATCGACGTGAACAGGAAGGTCACCGCCAGCGGGGCCAGCGCGAGGCCCGCCTGGACGGCACCCAGCCGCGCACCCTCCTGCAGGGCCACCGCGATCACGAACATGAAGCCGGAGAAGCCCATCGAGAACGGCAGCATCAGCACCAGCCCGCGCCGCAGCGACACCAGCCGGAACAGGCTCGGCGGCACCAGCGGCGTACGGCCGGCGCGGTCCGCCCGGCGCTCCACGACGTAGAACGCTCCTGCAAGGAACGGGAACGCCCCCAGCGACAGCCAGGTCCACAGCGGCCAGCCCGCGGCCCTGCCCTCCGTCAGCGGGGCCAGCAGGGCGATCAGGGCTGCGGCCAGCAGGAGGGTGCCGGGACCGTCCACCGGCTCCGGGCGGGACGAGCGGGTCTCCGGGACCGTACGGGCCGCGAAGAGCAGTCCCACCAGCACGACCGGCACGTTGACCAGGAACACCGCGCGCCAGCCGGTGCCCGCAATGTCGGCGGCGACCAGGACCCCGCCGAGGATCTGGCCCGCCACCATGGCCAGCCCGGCCGTCGCGCCGTACAGGCCCATCGCCTTCGCGCGGCGGGCCCCGGCGGTGGTCGACTGGATCGTGGCCAGGACCTGCGGCAGCATCGCGGCCGACGCGGCGCCCTGCGCGACCCGTGCCGCGACCAGGGACCACGCGGTCGGCGCGAGCCCGCAGGCCAGCGAGGCCAGTCCGAAGGCCGCCATGCCGCCGATGAAGAGCCGGCGGCGGCCGAACAGGTCGCCGAGCCGGCCGCCGAGGACCAGGAGGACGGCGTACGCCACCCCGTAACCGGCGACGACGAGTTCGAGGACCGACTCGCTCGCCGAGAGATCCGCGCCGATGGTGGGCAGCGCGACGTTGACGATGAAGAAGTCGATGAGGGGGAGTGCCGCGGCGAGCAGCACCGTGAACAGTCCGAGGCCGCCCAGCTCGGGTGGAGCGGCGGCGCGGACGGGGTGTCGAGTCGTGGTTTCGGTGGTCACGTCCACGAGCCTGCGCCCGCTCCCAGACGGGTACCAGAGTGTCCTTATCCTGGTAGAAGAACCACCTGGCAACAGGGTCCCGATGGCGGCAGGCTGGAGGCATGACGACCATGGTCCAGGAGACAGCCGTACCGGTGACCGCGTCCGCGGCGGCGGTCCGGCGCCATGAACTCGCCGCCTTCCTGCGCCACCGCCGCGAGCACATCACCCCCGAGCAGGTCGGCCTGCCCCGCGGCCGTCGGCGCCGCACCCCGGGCCTGCGCCGGGAGGAGGTCGCCCACCTCTCCGCGGTCGGCGTCACCTGGTACACCTGGCTGGAGCAGGCCCGCGACATCCAGGTCTCCGTGCAGGTCCTGGACGCCCTGGCCCGCACCCTGCTCCTCGA
This sequence comes from Streptomyces sp. NPDC048420, assembly GCF_040651535.1. Lineage (NCBI taxonomy): Bacteria > Bacillati > Actinomycetota > Actinomycetes > Kitasatosporales > Streptomycetaceae > Streptomyces > Streptomyces sp. NPDC048420. The sequence goes on along the minus strand of NZ_JBEZKG010000021.1, from coordinate 10,750 downwards.
CCCCGTCGAGCGGGCCCACCTCTTCCAGCTCGCCGGCGCGGTCGACCCGACACCGGCCACCACCTGCCCGTCGATCACGCCCGGACTCCGGCTCGTCCTCGACCAGTTGGGGCCGATCCCGGCCTGTGTGTCCAACAGCCGCTACGACATCCTCGCCTACAACCGCACCTACGGCCTGCTGCTGTGCGACCTGGACACGGTGCCGCCCGAGGACCGCAACGCCATGCTGCTGTCCTACACCCACGAGGAGTGGCGCTCCTCGATCGTGCACCTGGAGGAGGTGCACCGGCTCATGGCCGCCCGCTTCCGCGCCGGCATGGCCGGGCATCTCGCCGAGCCCGCCTGGAAGACGCTCCTGAAGCGGCTGCGCTGCGAGTCCGCGGAGTTCCGCGAGGTCTGGGACCGCCACGAGGTCGGCGCCTCCCGGCCGCGCCGCAAGGAGTTCGTCAACCGCTACGTCGGCCGGATCGCCGTCGACCACACCGACCTGTGGCTCGGCCCCGAGACGGGCTCCCGCATGGTGACCTACGCCCCCGCCGACGAGGAGTCCCGCCGGCGCCTGGAGAAGCTGCACGCGATCGCCCTGGAGAGGGTCCCCGCCGGGCAGCCGTGAGCGGGATCTCAGTGCGTCCTCCCCTACGGCGCCGACCTCGTCGTATGCGATGAATGGATGCGAGATACCGCTGACGTATTGGCCCCGGCGCGCGTCGGCTCGCTGTACTGCCTTCCGTTGATCACGGCCGCACGACCGGTGCGGCCCCGCCAGAGGGAGGCAACCCGTGCCGGGGGAGTTCCGCCGCGTCCACATCCTCGTCCTGGGCGCCTTCGCGCTCGGCCTCGACGCCTACGTCATGGCCGGACTGCTGCCCGAGGTAGCGGCCGACCTGCACACCAGCGAGTCCGCGGCCGGGCAGATGGTGACCCTCTTCACCCTCTGCTACGCGCTCGCCGCCCCCGTGTTCGCGACCGCCCTGGCCGGACGGCCCGCCCGTACGATCCTGACCGCGGCCCTGCTGCTGTTCACCGCGGCCAACGCGCTCACCGCCCTCGCGGGCAGCCTGCCCGTGCTGCTCGTCGCCCGTGCCCTCGCGGGTGTCGGCGCGGGTGTCTACTCGCCCATGGCCGCCGCCACCGCCGCCTCCCTCGCCGGTGCGCAGCGGCGCGGCCGGGCCCTCGCCCTGGTCATGGGCGGGATGAGCGTCGGCACGGTCGTCGGCGTGCCGGTGGGCGTGCTGCTCGCCGACCAGGTCGGCTGGCGCGGCACGCTCTGGCTGATCACCGCGCTGGGTGCGGTGGCCGTCGTGGGCATCCTCCTCGGGCTGCCCCGTCTGGAGGCCGCCCCGCCGCCGCCCCTGCGCGAGCGGGTCCGCGTCCTGGCCCGGCGGCCCGTGGCCGCGATCGCCGGGGTGTCCCTCATCGCCGGGATCACCAGTCTGGGTCTCTACACCTACCTCGTGCCGTTCCTCACCGATGCCGACGGCGGCGGGACCGTCGGGACGCTCGGCGCGATGTGGGCCTGGGGCGTGGGAGGCGTCGCCGGAAGCCTGGTGATCGGGCGGATCGTCGACCGCACCGGGCGCCCGTACGTCCTCGTCTCCGTCGTGCTGCTCCTGCTGTGCCTGTCCCACCTGCTGCTGCCGGGCGCGGCCCGCGCCTCCTGGGCCCTGGTGGTTCCGCTGGTGGTGTGGGGCGCGGCCGGGTGGGCCCTCCAGGTGCCCCAGCAGCACCAGCTCATCGCCGCCCGCCCGGAGCAGGCGTCCGTCGCGGTCTCCCTCAACAGTTCGGCCGTCTACCTCGGCAGCGCGCTCGGCTCGGCCCTCGGCGGAGTCACCCTCGCCGCCGGAGTGGCCCCCGCGGACCTGCCGTACTGGACGGGCGCGCTCGTGGCCGTCGGCCTGCTGCTGCACCTGGTCCTGGTCCGTACGCCGGAACGGGCCACCGCCGGGGAAGCAGTACGGTCGTGACAATGGACGTAGGACTGCGACAACTGCGCTGCTTTCTCACCCTGGCGGAGGAACAGCACTTCACCTGGGCCGCGGAACGGCTCGGCATCCCCCAGCCCACGCTCAGCCGCACCATCCGCCGACTGGAGGACCACGTCGGCCACCAACTGCTCGACCGGACCACCCGCCACCCCCGGCTGACCCCGGACGGCGAACGCCTGCGCGCCGAGCTCCAGGTCCTGCTGCCCCGTCTCGAAGCGGCCCTGCGTCCCGTCCCGCAGGAGGAGCCCCTCAGCCTCGGCTACACCTGGGGCTTCCCCCGGCGCCACGGCCGTGACGCGATCGACCTCGTCGAACGCCGGCACCACATCCTGGTCCGGCCGGTCCGCCGCGACGAGCGCCTGGCCGGTGTCCACACCGGGGCGGTGGACGCGGCGCTGCTGTGGGGCGCGGTCGACGACCCCCGTCTCCACACGGTGGAGATCGCCCGCGAGGAGCGGGTCGCCGCGGTGTCGGCCCGCTCGACGCTCGCCACCCGCTCCGGCGTCGGCTGGCGCGACCTGGGCCGCCGCTGCCTGGTCCTGAACACGGTCAGCGGCACTCTGACGCCCGGCGACTGGCCCGCCGATGCCCGGCCCGAGACCGGTGCCGAGGCCGCCAACCTGGACGAGTACCTGCACGCCGTGGCGGCCCGCCGGGGAGTGGGCGTGCTCCCGGCCTCGGTGGCCGCCCAGCACCCGGACCCCGACGTCCTCTACCTCCCGCTCACCGGCGCCCCACCGGCCGTCCTCCACTACGCCTACCCGCGCACCAACCCGCACCCGCACGCGGAGAACCTGGCGGCGGCCCTCCGGGACGCGGCGCGGGCGGTGCCGCAAAGCGTGTGAGCGGTTGTCCCCGACAGCGTGGATGACCCTCCGAAGTGCGGGAACCCGGGTGGTCCGAAGTCGAGACCCCCCCACAGGCGAGGAAGTCGGGCGAGGCGAGCCATGGCCGAGCAGAAATCGTCACAGTCGCAGGAACTCCCGCAGCCGCTGCGGGCGGCCGCATCGGTGCTGGGGCACATTCCCGGTGCCGGGACGGTGGGCCGGATGGCCGGGGGAGCGCTGGACCGGGTCGGGGCGGTGTCACCGCGCGGCCGGCGGCTCGCGGTGTACGCCGGGGCCGGAGTGCTCGGCGTCGCGGGCATCGTGGAGTGGCCCGTCGCGGTCACCGGGGCGGCGGTGGCGTGGCTGACGCAGCCGCGGCCGGGGGAGCGGGAGGAGGTGGGTGAGTCGGGTGAGCCGGGTCAGGAGAGCCGGCCCACACCCCGCGTACTGGCGTCCTCCCACGGCACACCGTCCTCGCCGTCGCTCCGCACGCCCTCCGACAAGCTGCCTCCGCACGAGACGGCGTCGCCGCCGGGCCTGCGCGGCCCAGGGGGCTCCACAGCAGGCCGTACCCGATCCGGCACCTGAGGACGAGCAGTGAACCGAGCACTCACGACAGCCGCCGCGGGCCTGGTCCTGGCCGGCCCGCGCCTGCTCGCCCGGGGTGCGCCCGCCGCGGTCGGCGCGGCCGCGGGAGCGGTGGCCGGAACGGCACGGGCCGGCGTACGCACCGCGGACTTCGCGGCCCGGGCGACGAGGGCCGCCCGGGCAGCCCTGCCGGGAGCACCCCAGGACTGGCGAGCGGGTCAACGGGCCCATGTGGCACTGCGCGCGGAGGGGGACGCCGAGCACGGCGCCGATACGGACGTCAGTGCCGTCCGCCCGGCCGCGCCCCACTCCGCCTCCACCGGACACCGCGCCCGCCGGCTCGTCACCGCCCTCGCCGAGCATCCCGACATCGCTCTGGCCTACTGGGACCAGGGCCTCGGGCGGCTCGTCGTGACCGCGGCCGAGGGAGTGGCCACCGAGCGGGTGGTGGAGCGGGTCTCGGTGCTCGCCGAGCGGTACGGGCTGGTGGCGGCCGGCCAGGACGTCGAGGAGCTCGCCCACCCCGGTGACCCCGGCTCCGTGCGCACCGCCGCCCTGGCGCTCGGCGCCGACGCCGTGGGAGTCGCCGCCGCGTTCGCCGGGTCCGCGCTGCGGCTGCCGGCCTCACCGCGGCCGGTGACGGCGGTGGTGACGTTGCTGCGGGAGAACCCCCGCTTCCGGGGCTGGCTGCGGAGCCGGCTCGGCAGCGCGCGGATGGACGTGGCGCTGGCCGTCGTGAACGCCGCCGTGCACGGCGCCGGCCACAGCCCCACCTCCCTGCTGCTCGACGGAACCCTGCGCACCTGCCAGCTGGCGGAGGCACTCGTACGGACGGCCACCTTCGAGGCCGTCCACGACGACCTGTGCGTACCGGACCGGGAGAGCGTGGCCGGCGACCTGGCCCTGCGCCCGCCCCCGCGCCCCTCGCCCGCCCAGGAGTACGCGGGCCACGCCTCGGCCGGAAGCGTCGCGGGCGCGGTCGCCGCGCTGCTCGTCAAACACGACGTGACCGAGGCCGCGGAGGCGGTCCTCGCGGGCTCCCCCAAGGCCGCGCGCTACGGCCCCGCCGCCTTCCATGCCGGACTGAGCGCGGCCCTGTGCCGTTCCGGCGCCCTGGTGCGCGACCCGGACCGACTGCGGCAGCTGGAGACCGTCGGCACCGTCCTGCTGCACCCGAGCGCCCTGCGCACCCCGGGCGCGGGCGCCGACCCCTGGGCCGAGCCCGTCCTGGACGCGGCCCGGCGCGCCGGGCTCCGGGTCGTCGTCCTGGACGATCCCGCGCTGGCCGACTTCACCGGTCTCGCCGACCAGGTCGTGAGCGCCGAACGGCCGTTGGCGGAGATCGTCGACGAACTGCGCGAGGACGGGGACGGCGGCGTCCTCACGATCGCCCGCCCCCAGGACGCCGACGCCGTCGCCGGACTGCTGCGCGGCGACGTGGCCGTCTCCCTCACCGACGGCGGCTGCGCGGTCGCCTGGGGCGCCGACGTCCTCGCCCCGCACGGACTGCCCGACGTCTGGCGGCTGTTGACCGCCGTCCCGGCCTCCCGCGCGGTCGGCCGCCGCTCCCAGACCCTGGCCCGCTCGGGCGCCGCCCTGTCCGGACTCCTCGTCGCCGTCGGCGAGTCCGGCCGCGGCCGACGCCGTACGGCACTCCCCGGCCTCCGGCACGCGCCCGTCGACGCGGCCGCGGCCGCCGCCCTCTTCATCGGCGCCCGCGCCGCCCTCCGGGTGGCCGCCGTGAGCCCCCCGCACCCGCGTCCCCGGGTGGCCTGGCACGCCCTGGACCCCGACGGCGTGCGGGACCGTCTGGAGCGGCAGGCACCCCCGGAGCCGACGCTCGTCGAACAGACGGCCACGCGCGTCCGCGAGGCCGCCGACACCGTCGTACGCCTGCCCGTGCTGGCCCCCGCCAGGTGGTCGGCGCAGCTCGCCCGGGCCGTGCGCGGGGAGCTGGACGACCCGCTCACCCCCGTCCTCGCGGTCGGCTCGGCCGCGTCCGCGATCCTCGGGTCCGCCCTGGACGCCCTGCTGGTGGTCGGGGCCCTCGACCTGAACGCGCTCGTCGGCGGCCTGCAGCGGCTGCGCGCCGAGCGGGCCCTGTCCGGGCTGCTCGCGCAGCAGAAGCAGAAGGCACGGGTCGCCGAGGAGGACGCGGAACCGCATGTCGTCGACGCCGCCAAGCTGCGCCCCGGTGACGTCATCGAGCTCACCCTGGACGACGTCGTGCCCGCCGACGCCCGGCTGCTGTGGGAGGAGGGCCTGGAGGTCGACGAGTCCGCGCTGACCGGCGAGTCCCTCCCGGTGGGCAAGTCCACCGACCCGAGCCCGCGTGCCCCCGTCGCCGAACGGCACTGCATGGTCTTCGAGGGGACGACCGTGGTGGCCGGACAGGCCCGCGCGGTCGTCGTGGACACCGGCGACCGCACCGAGTCCGCCCGCGCCGTCGCCCTCGCCGCCCGCACCCCGCCCGCCGCCGGGGTCCAGGCCCGGCTCCAGGAACTGACCCGCAAGGCACTGCCGCTGACGATGGCGGGCGGCGCCGCGGTCACCGGCCTCGCCCTGGTGCGCGGCACCCCGCTGCGGCAGGCGGTCAGCGGCGGAGTCGCGGTCGCGGTGGCCGCCGTGCCCGAGGGACTGCCGCTGGTGGCCACGGTCGCGCAGCTGGCGGCTGCCCGCCGGCTCAGCGCGCACGGTGTCCTGGTCCGGGCCCCGCGCACCCTGGAGGCCCTGGGCCGGATGGACACCATCTGCTTCGACAAGACCGGCACCCTCACCGAGAACCGGCTGCGCCTGGTCCGGGTCACCGGCCCGGACGGCACGCCCCACACGCTCGACGAACCCGAGGCGGCCGGCCCCCTGCGCATCGCGGCCCGCGCCTGCCCGCAGCTCAACGGCGACTCCGAGCAGCGCCCGGCCCACGCCACCGACGAGGCCGTCCTGGACGCGGCCGCCCCCGACGAGGAGTGGACCCAGCTGGAGGGCCTCCCCTTCGAGGCCGCCAGGGGTTACGCGGCCGCCGTAGGTGAGCGGGACTCCGACGAGGCCCCGGTCCTCGTCGTCAAGGGCGCGCCGGAAACCGTCCTGCCCGCCTGCGCCGACCTCCCCGCCGACGCGTCCGACCGAGCCCAGTCCCTGGCCCGCGACGGCCTGCGCGTCCTGGCGGTGGCCCGCCGTCGCCTCGACGATGACGAGAAGGCCGTACTCGAAGAGCCCTTGCGGGACCTGGAGTTCGTGGGCCTGCTGGCCCTCGCCGACGTCCCCCGGGAGACCTCCCCGGCCCTCGTCCACGGACTGCGCGAGGCGGGCGTACGGCCGGTCGTGCTGACCGGCGACCACCCGCAGACCGCCCACGCCATCGCCACCGACCTCGGCTGGCCCGAGGACGCCACGGTCGTCACCGGCGACGAACTGGCCGCCGCCGACCGCTCGGCCCGCGCCCGGATGCTGCGCGACGCCGATGTCGTTGCCCGGGTCGCGCCCGAGCAGAAACTCCAGGTCGTCGAGGCCCTCAGGGACGCGGGCCGGGTCGTCGGCATGGTCGGCGACGGCGCCAACGACGCGGCCGCCATCCGCGCCGCCGACATCGGCGTCGGCATCAACGCCCGCGGCTCGGCAGCCGCCCGCAACGCAGCCGACCTCGTCCTCACCGGCGACGACCTCTCCGCCCTGATCGAGGCCGTCCACGAGGGCCGCGCCCTGTGGCACAGCGTGGCCGACGCCATCGCCATCCTGATCGGCGGCAACGCGGGCGAGGTGTCCTTCGGCATCCTCGGCACCCTCCTGTCGGGCGCCGCGCCCCTGTCCACCCGCCAGATGCTCCTGGTGAACCTCTTCACGGACCTGTTCCCGGCGATGGCGGTGGCGGTCACGCCGACGGAGAAACCCACGGAGGACGAGCCCTCGGTCGACACGGTCCTGGGCACCGCTCTGACCGACCAGATCCGCGACCGCGCCGTCACCACCTGCCTCGGCGCCACCGTGGCCTGGCTGATAGGCCGCTTCACCCCGGGCACGGCCCGCCGCTCGACGACGATGGCGTTGTGCGCGGTGGTGGGCACACAGCTGGCCCAGACCTGGGCGGACCGCAGGGAGAGCCCACTGGTCCGCGTGACGTCTTTGGGCTCCGCTGCGGTGCTGTTCGCTGTGGTGGAGATCCCGGGCGTGAGCCAGCTGTTCGGCTGCACGCCGTTGGGGCCGTTGGCGTGGGCGGGGGTGGCGGCGGCGATCGGGCTGGCGGTGGCGGGTCAGAGGTTTGTGCCCGCGCTGGAGCGAACGGTACTGAGCGGACTGAGGTTGAGCTGACCCACCCAGGGGCGCGGGGAACTGCGCGACAAGCCCCCACCGGCCGATAGCCGCCGAACTACGCGCTGACCCCCGCCGCCTCGCGCACCTCGACGGACTTCAACCGCTCAGCCGTACGCTCAGCAGAACGCCGGGCCCACGGCCCAGTCGTCACCGCGCCCAAAGTCAGCACCGCGACCCCGCACCCGGTCAGAATCCACCACCCCGGCACCGCGGCCGACACGAACCTCTCCTTGTACGACGAGGAACTCACCCCGGACGCCAGCACCGCCCCGATCACCGCGACCCCCAGCGTCTGCCCCAACTGACGGCTCGTGGAGGCGACGGCGGCCGCAACCCCCGCCTGGGCGCGCGGCATCCCCGACACCGCCGTGTTCGTGATCGGCGCGTTCACCAACCCGAACCCGATCCCGAACAGCACGTACCCGAGGAACAACGTCACATTCGAGGTCTCCGCCTCGAACGCGGCGAACAACACCCCGCTCGCGGTGATCATGACTCCCGCCGCGACCAACGGCAGCCGCGGCCCCCGACTCCCCACCAGCCGCCCGGCGAGCGGCGCGAACACGAACATCGGCACCGCCATCGGCAGCATCCACAGACCGGCGTGCAGCGCGTCAAGGCCCCGTACGTTCTGCAGATACAGCGTCGACAGGAACAGGAACCCGCCCAGACCCGCGAACGCACTGATCGCGATCACCGTGGCCCCGCTGAACGGCGCCGACCGGAAGAACCGCAGGTCGATGAGGGGTTCGTCGCGCCGGGGCTCATACCAGAGGAGCCCGGCCAGCGCGACGACAGCCACCACTGCGAAGGGCAGTACGTACGAGAACCCCGAGGCCGGCGCCTCGATGATCGCGTACGTCAGCGAGCCGAACAGGGCGATCACCAGGAGCTGTCCGACCGGGTCGGGGCGGCGGGCCCTGGGCGCCCGGGACTCGGGGACGTACCGCAGGGTGAGCAGCAGGGCCGCGATGCCGACGGGGAGGTTGACCCAGAAGATCGAGCGCCAGCCGACGGAGTCCACGAGCACTCCGCCCACCAGCGGCCCCGCCGCCATGGAGATGCCGACGACCGCGCCCCACACCCCGATCGCCCGGGCCCGCTCGCGCGGGTCCGTGAAGGTGTTGGTGATGATCGACATGGCGACCGGGTTGAGCATCGAACCGCCGACCGCCTGCACCATGCGGAAGGCGACCAGCGCCTCCAGGTTCGGCGCGGCGGAGCAGAGCGCGGAGCCGATCGTGAAGACGACCAGGCCGGCCATGAAGACGCGCTTGCGGCCGATCCGGTCCGCGGTGGAGCCGGCCAGCATCAGCAGCGAGGCGAGGACCAGGGTGTACGCGTCAATCGTCCACTGGAGACCGGCGGTACTCGCGTCCAGGTTCCGCTGCATGGCGGGCAGGGCGACGTTGAGAGCGGTGGTGTCGAGGCTCACGATCAGCAGGCTCATGCAGCAGATCGCAAGGACCAGCATCCGGCGGCGATGGGTGAGCTCGGGCATGCGTGTCAGCGTACGCCGATTTCGATAGTGCGTCTAACTAATGGTTATTGCATGATCATTGCCGGGGTGGTCGGAGGGATGCGTGACAGATGCGTGACAATGGGGGAATGCAGATCGGCCCTCACCTCGTCCAGCCCCCCGTCGTCCTGGCCCCCATGGCCGGCATCACCAACGCGCCCTTCCGCACGCTGTGCAGGGAGTTCAGTGGCGGCAAGGGCCTGTTCGTCAGCGAGATGATCACGACCCGGGCGCTGGTCGAGCGCAACGAGAAGACCATGCAGCTGATCCACTTCGACGCGACCGAGAAGCCGCGCTCGATCCAGTTGTACGGCGTCGACCCGGCCACCGTCGGCAAGGCCGTCCGCATGATCGCGGAGGAGGACCTCGCCGACCACATCGACCTGAACTTCGGGTGCCCGGTGCCGAAGGTGACGCGGAAGGGGGGCGGGTCCGCGCTGCCGTACAAGCGTCCTCTGCTCCGGGCGATCCTGCGGGAGGCTGTGAGTGGGGCGGGGGATCTGCCGGTCACGATGAAGATGCGCAAGGGTATCGACGACGACCACATCACGTACCTCGACGCGGGGCGGATCGCGGTCGAGGAGGGGGTCACCTCCATCGCGCTGCACGGCCGTACCGCCGCCCAGCACTACGGCGGCACCGCGGACTGGGACGCGATCGCGCGGCTCAAGGAGCATGTGCCGGAGATCCCCGTGCTCGGCAACGGGGACATCTGGTCGGCGGAGGACGCGCTGCGGATGGTGCGTGAGACCGGGTGCGACGGGGTGGTCGTGGGGCGGGGGTGTCTGGGGCGGCCTTGGCTGTTCTCGGATCTGGTGGCGGCGTTCGAGGGGCGTACGGACGACATCTCGCGGCCGTCGTTGCGTGAGGTGGCGGATGTCATGGTCCGGCACGCGACCCTGCTCGGGGAGTGGATCGGGGACGAGTCCCGTGGGGTCATCGACTTCCGTAAGCATGTGGCCTGGTATCTCAAGGGGTTCGCGGTCGGGAGCGAGATGCGCAAGCGGCTTGCGGTCACGTCGTCGTTGGCGGAACTGCGGTCGGGGCTGGACGAGTTGGACCTCGACCAGCCGTGGCCGACGGGGGCGGATGGGCCGCGGGGGCGTACGTCGGGGAACAACCGGGTGGTGCTGCCGGATGGGTGGCTGAAGGACCCGTACGACTGTGCGGTGGGGGTCGGGGAGGACGCGGAACTGGACACGTCGGGGGGATGAGGCTGCCGGTTGGGTGCGGGCCGGTGGGGGCGGGGGTTTTGCGCAGTTCCCCGCGCCCCTGAGGTGCCTGCGGGTTGCCTCCGGCGGTTGGGCGGGGTTCGGTTGTTGGTTGGGTGCGGGGTGGGTGGGGGCTGGTGTTTTTGCGCAGTTCCCCGTGCCCCTGGATGCCTGCGGCGGCCTGTTGCGGTTCGGTGGGGGCGTGTGTAGCGCGTGTGGTTCGGTGGGTGGGTCGGGGCCGGGGTGGGGGGTATCCGTCCTCGGTCCGGCGGCTCGGCTGCTTGAGCAGGGCTCGGTGATGGACGCCGGCCG
>NZ_JBEZKG010000020.1:159613-176506 GCF_040651535.1 Streptomyces sp. NPDC048420 | reverse complement strand
GCCTCCTACATGCGGCCGAACTTCTTCGCCAACACCCCCGACATCCTGCACGAGTTCCTCCAGCACGGCGGCCGCCCGGCCTTCGCCCTGCGCGCCGTCCTTGCCGCGACCCTGTCGCCGACCTGGGGCATCTACTCCGGCTACGAACTCGCCGAGAACACCCCGCTGCGCGCGGGCAGCGAGGAGTACCTCGACTCGGAGAAGTACCAGCTCAAGGCCCGCAACTGGGACACCGACGACAGCCTCGCCCCGCTCATCACCCGCCTCAACACGATCCGGCGGGACAACCCGGCACTGCGGCAGCTGCGCGACCTCCACTTCCACCACGCGGACAAGGACGAGGTGATCGCGTACTCGAAGCGGAGCGGTTCGAACACGGTTCTGGTGGTCGTGAACCTCGACCCGCACCACACCCAGGAGGCCACGGTCTCGTTGGACATGCCGCAACTCGGCCTGGAATGGCACGAGTCGGTGCCGGTGCGCGACGAGCTCACCGGTGAGACCTATCACTGGGGCAGGGCGAACTACGTGCGTCTCGAACCGGGCACTCGCCCCGCGCACATCCTCACCGTCCTGCGACCGTCCACCCCGCAGATCGGAGGGTCACCCACAACATGATCGTCAACGAGCCCGTCCCGGACACCTTCGAGGACACCCCGGCGAAGGACCGGGACCCTGACTGGTTCAAACGAGCGGTCTTCTACGAGGTGCTGGTCCGTTCCTTCCAGGACAGCAACGGCGACGGCGTCGGCGACCTCAAGGGCATCACCGCCAAACTGGACTACCTCCAGTGGCTGGGTATCGACTGCCTGTGGCTGCCGCCGTTCTTCAAGTCACCGCTCAGGGACGGCGGTTACGACGTCTCCGACTACACCGCCGTCCTCCCGGAGTTCGGTGACCTCGCCGACTTCGTGGAGTTCGTCGACGCCGCCCACCAGCGCGGTATGCGGGTCATCATCGACTTCGTCATGAACCACACCAGCGACCAGCACCCGTGGTTCCAGGAGTCCCGCGCCAACCCCGACGGCCCCTACGGCGACTACTACGTCTGGGCCGACGACGACAAGCAGTACCAGGACGCGCGGATCATCTTCGTCGACACCGAGGCGTCCAACTGGACCTTCGACCCGGTCCGCAAGCAGTACTTCTGGCACCGCTTCTTCTCCCACCAGCCGGACCTCAACTACGAGAACCCGGCCGTGCAGGAGGAGATGATCTCCGCCCTGCGCTTCTGGCTGGACCTGGGCATCGACGGCTTCCGCCTGGACGCGGTGCCGTACCTGTACCAGGAGGAGGGCACCAACTGCGAAAACCTTCCGGCAACCCATGAGTTCCTCAAGCGGGTCCGCAAGGAGATCGACGCCTCCTACCCGGACACGGTGGTCCTGGCGGAGGCGAACCAGTGGCCGGAAGACGTCGTCGACTACTTCGGCGACTACGAGTCCGGCGGCGACGAGTGCCACATGGCGTTCCACTTCCCGGTGATGCCCCGCATCTTCATGGCGGTGCGCAGGGAATCCAGGTATCCCGTCTCGGAAATCCTCGCGAAGACCCCGGCGATCCCCTCCAACTGCCAGTGGGGCATCTTCCTGCGCAACCACGACGAGCTCACCCTCGAAATGGTCACCGACGAGGAACGCGACTACATGTGGGCCGAGTACGCCAAGGACCCACGCATGCGCGCCAACATCGGGATCAGGCGGCGGCTCGCCCCCCTGCTCGACAACGACCGCAACCAGATCGAGCTGTTCACCGCGCTGCTCCTGTCCCTCCCGGGCTCGCCGATCCTCTACTACGGCGACGAGATCGGCATGGGCGACAACATCTGGCTCGGCGACCGCGACGCCGTCCGCACCCCCATGCAGTGGACACCGGACCGTAACGCGGGATTTTCGTCCTGTGACCCCGGGCGGCTGTTCCTGCCGACCATCATGGACCCGGTCTACGGCTACCAGGTCACCAATGTCGAGGCGTCGATGGCGTCGCCCTCGTCGTTGCTGCACTGGACCCGCCGGATGATCGAGATCCGCAAGCAGAACCCGGCCTTCGGACTCGGGTCCTTCACCGAGCTGCCGTCCTCCAACCCCGCGGTACTCGCCTTTCTGCGGGAGTACGAGGACGACCTGGTGCTGTGCGTACACAACTTCTCGCGGTTCGCGCAGCCCACGGAGCTGGATCTGAGCGCCTTCAACGGGCGGCACCCGGTCGAGCTGTTCGGCGGGGTGCGCTTCCCGGCCGTCGGTGAGCTGCCGTATCTGCTGACCCTCGGCGGGCACGGCTTCTACTGGTTCCGGCTGCGCAAGGACGCCGCCTAGCCGCCATCGCGCAGGTCTCGCGCGGGGCGGTTTCCACCGCCCCGCCCGGGGCACGCATCAGTAACACCCCGACCAGCCAGCCCGGGGAAAGGACGCCACCCCATGTCGGAAGCCGTCACCCGTACCGCCACGACAAGTCCCGGCCTCCTCGCCTCCCTCGATCCACTTCTGCGCGAGTGGCTGCCGAGGCAGCGCTGGTTCGCGGGAAAAGGGCGCCCGGTCACCGGGTTCACGCTGGTGGCGGCCACCGAACTGCTGCCGTCCACGGCCCGGCTCGGCCTGTACCACCTGCTGGTCCGCGCCCACCAGCCGCTCACCGTGGGCGCCCCGCCGCACCCCGGTGACTGCTACCAGCTCCTCATAGGCGTGCGCGAGGCGCTGCCGCCCCGGCTGGCGCCCGCGCTGATCGGCCACATCGAGGAGGGCCCTCTCACCGGCCGTACCGCGTACGACGCCCTCCACGACCCCCTGCCCGCCGAACTGCTCCTGGAGGCGATCCGCACCGGAGCCCGGATCGGCGGGCTGCGTTTCGAACGGGACCCGCGCCAGGAGATCCGGGACGGTCTGGTGGCCCGGGTGATGACCGCCGAGCAGTCCAACTCGTCGATCGTCTTCGGAGATACGTTCATCCTGAAGCTGTTGCGCCGGATCGTGCCCGGCGTCAACCCCGACCTGGAGCTCCCGCTCGCGCTGGCCCGGGAGGGCTGCCCCCGGGTGCCGGCGCCAACGGGGTGGCTGCGGGCGGAGCTGGCGGGAGAGCCGTACACCCTGGGGGTCCTGCAGCCCTTCCTGCAGGGCGCGTCGGACGGCTGGGAGCTGGCGCTGCGCGAGCTGGCCAAGGGCGAGGACTTCGGCGCGGAGGCGCATGCCCTCGGGCGGGCCACCGCCGAGGTGCACACCGCGCTCGCCCGGGCCCTGCCGACCGTCACGCTCGGCCATCAGCAGCTGCAACTGCTGGTCGACGGCATGATCGAGCGGCTGGAGGCGGCCGTACAGGCGGTGCCGGCGCTGCGGCCGTACGCGCCGGGTCTGCACTCCGCGTTCACCGCGCTGGGCGATCTGGCCGCCGAGGGCACCACCTGGACCGCGCAGCGCATCCACGGCGATCTGCATCTCGGGCAGTGTCTGCGTTCGCCCTCCGGGCAGTGGTCGCTGATCGACTTCGAGGGCGAGCCGTCCAAACCGCTCGCGGAGCGCCGGCTGCCGCAGCCCACGGCCCGGGACATCGCGGGCATGCTGCGCTCCTTCGACTACGCGGCCCACTCGACCGACCTTCCGGTGCCGGGCTGGGCCGACGCCTGCCGGGCCGCGTACTGCTCCGGATACGCCGAGGTCAGCGGTGTGGACCCGCGGACCGATCCGGTGCTGCTGCGCGCGTACGAGACCGACAAGGCGATATACGAAGTCGTCTACGAGGCCCGGCACCGGCCGGACTGGCTCCAGGTGCCGATGGCCGCGGTGGCACGGTACGCGACAACCGACCTGATCTGACCCGACCTTCGCCGAGGAGGCACCGCACGTGACCCCGCCCACCCCCAGCGGTTCGGATCCGAAGAAGAAGGCCGCGAAGACCGCGAAAGCGGCGAAGAGCGTGAAGAAGGCCGCGGAGAAGGCGGTCACCAAGAAGGCCTCGGCGAAGAAAGCGGAGTCGGTGGCCAAGAAGCCGCCCGCCAAGAAGGCCGGTGCCGAGAAGGCGGCCGCCAAGAAGGTGCCGGTCGGCCAGGCGGGCGTCGGGAAGCCTGCCGTGAAGAAGGCCGCGGCCAAGAAAGCGACCGCCAAGAAGACCGCGGCGCGCAAGCCGGTCGCCGCGAAGGGCGCCGTCGAGCGGACCGCGGCGGAGCCGGTGGCCGTCGCCGAGCCGGTCGCGGTCCCCGCCTCCGCTCCACCGCCGGAGTCACCCGTCTCCCCTGCCCTGGGCGCCGACGACCGCGACCGACTGCTCGCCGGTACCCATCACGCCCCGCACTCCGTGCTCGGCGCCCACCCCGTGCCCGGCGGGGTGGCCTTCCGGGTGTTCCGGCCGTACGCCCTGGCCGTCACCGTCGTCGCCGGAACGCTCCGGGCCGAGCTGCACGACGACGGGGACGGCTTCTTCTCCGGCCTGCTCCCCCTGAGCGAGGTCCCGGCCTACCGCCTCCTCGTGGCGTACGAGGAGACGGTCCAGGACACCGAGGACGCGTACGCCTTCCTGCCCGCGCTCGGCGACCTCGACCTGCATCTGATCGGCGAGGGCCGGCACGAGCAGCTGTGGACGGCGCTGGGCGCGCAGCCCATGACCCACCAGGGCGTCACCGGAACACGCTTCACGGTGTGGGCGCCGAACGCGCGCGGGGTGCGGGTGGCCGGCTCCTTCAACTTCTGGGACCCCTCGGCGTTCGCGATGCGCTCCCTCGGCTCCACCGGTGTCTGGGAGCTGTTCGTGCCCGGGATCGGCGAGGGCGAGCTGTACAAGTTCGAGATCACCCGGCCCGACGGCTCGAAGACCCTGCGCGCGGACCCGCTGGCCCGCCGTACGGAGGTCCCGCCCAACACCTCCTCGATCATCCACGCCTCGCACCACGAGTGGGGGGACGCGGAGTGGCTGGCCCGCCGCGCGGAGGGCGCCCCGGCCCACGAGGCCCCCTTCTCGGTGTACGAGGTCCATCTGCCGTCCTGGCGCCCGGGACTGACGTACCGTCAACTCGCCGAGCAGCTCCCCGCCTATGTCAAGGACCTGGGCTTCACCCACGTCGAGCTGATGCCGGTCGCCGAGCACCCCTTCGGCGGTTCCTGGGGCTACCAGGTCACCGGCTTCTACGCGCCGACGGCCCGGCTCGGCACCCCCGACGACTTCAAGTACCTGGTGGACGCGCTCCACCAGGCCGGTGTCGGCGTCCTGATGGACTGGGTGCCGGCGCACTTCCCGCGCGACGACTGGGCGTTGGCGGAGTTCGACGGCCGGACCCTGTACGAGCACGAGGACCCGCTGCGGGCGGCCCACCCGGACTGGGGCACCCTGGAGTTCGACTACGGCCGCCGGGAGGTGCGCAACTTCCTGGTGGCGAACGCCATTTACTGGTGCGAGGAGTTCCACATCGACGGCCTGCGGGTCGACGCGGTCGCCTCGATGCTGTACCTCGACTACTCGCGCGAGCCGGGGCAGTGGGTCCCGAACGCGCACGGCGGCCGGGAGAACCTGGACGCGGTGGACTTCCTCCAGGAGATGAACGCGACGGTGTACCGCCGGGTCCCGGGCGTGGTGACGATCGCGGAGGAGTCGACCGCCTGGGACGGCGTGACCCGCGCGACCCACCACCTGGGCCCGGGCGGCTTCGGTGGCCTCGGCTTCGGCCTGAAGTGGAACATGGGCTGGATGCACGACTCGCTGGACTACATGAGCCACGAGCCGGTGCACCGCAAGTACCACCACGGCGAGATGACGTTCTCGATGGTGTACGCGTACAGCGAGAACTACGTGCTCCCGATCTCGCACGACGAAGTGGTCCACGGCAAGCGCTCGTTGGTCTCGAAGATGCCGGGCGACTGGTGGCAGCAGCGGGCCAATCTGCGTGCGTACCTGGCCTTCATGTGGGCCCATCCCGGCAAGCAACTCCTCTTCATGGGCCAGGAGTTCGCCCAGGGCGCCGAGTGGTCCGAGGCGCACGGACCGGACTGGTGGCTCCTCGACCCGGCGTACGGCGCCGAGGCCGACCACCGGGGCGTGCGCGACCTGGTCCGCGACCTGAACGTGGTCTACCGCCACACCCCCGCGCTGTGGCAGCGCGATGTCGACCCGTCGGGCTTCCAGTGGATCGTGGGCGACGCGTCCGAGGACAACGTCTTCGCGTTCCTTCGCTACGACGCGGAGGGCACCCCGCTCCTCGCGGTCTCCAACCTCTCCCCCGTGGTCCGCCACGACTACCGCCTGGGCGCCCCCGACGACATCCCGGCCTGGCTCGAATCCCTGAACACGGACACGGCCAAGTACGGCGGCGGCGACATCACCAACCCCGACGTGATCAAACCGGACCCCCAGGGCTGGCACGGCCGCCCGGCCAGCATCCAGCTGACACTGCCGCCCCTGGGGACGGTGTGGCTGCGGCCGGCGTAGGTATCTTCTTTCGCCCCCGCCGCCCCGACCCGTCCTCAAACGCCGGACGGGCTGAAATCAGCCCCTCCGGCGTTTGAGGAGCAGGGGTCGAAGGGGGCGGAGCCCCCTGGGGACGGGACAGGTAGGGGCGGCGGGGGCGAGGAAAGGCATTCAGCGGCCGCCGAACATGAGCCTGCGCAGAGACGCCAGCAGGCCCCGGACCGGCATCTCGCCCCCGTTCTCCGGAGTCGGGTCCGGGCGCCGGGACGCAGGCACCCCCGCCCCCAGCTCATACCGCACCGGCAACAACCGCAACCCCCGCACCACCGGCCCCGACCGCCACGGCAACTGATCCGACGGCAGCGTCAACTCCGCGCGCACGAAGTGGTCCAGCACCCGCCCCACCGCCGTCGACACGATCATCCCGCCCAACTCCCGCGCCGCACTGGGACATTGATGCGGCCCCGCGCCCCACCCCAGATGCGCCCGCGTGGACACCGTCGACCCCACCATGTGGGACGAGCCGATCGCCAGCAGATCGCGGTGCGCGGCCGCCGCGGACGGCGACACCGCGTCCCCCGCCCGCACCCACACATCCCCCAGCCGCACATCCCGCGCCGCGAACCGAAAGCACATGTTGGCCACCGGAGGATTCACCAGCGCCGCCCGGTTGACCGTTTCACCGAGCTGCCCGGCCGACAGGCTCCGCCGGACCGCCGCGTTGCCGCGCAGCACCTCCAGCAGCGTGTTGAGCACCATGTTCCCGGTGATGTCGTTCAGGTAGACGGCGTTCATGAACAGCTCCCGCCCGAGCTGTTCGTCACTCAGCTGCGGATCCGCGAGCAGCATGTACGACGTGAGGTCGTCGCCGGGCAGGGCCCGTCGATGCGCGGCGAGACGGGTGAACGCGCCCAGCGCCCGGGCCGTCGCCGGCCCCGAGTCCGGCCCGCCGTCCAGCATCCGCCACAGGTCCATGACGAGTGCGTCGCCCAGCTCCACGGGACAGCCGAACAGCTGCGTCGTGACCATGAGCAGCAACGGCCGCGTGTACTGCGCCCCGAGGTCGGCGAACCCCACCGTCCCCGACTCCGCGGCCAGCATCCGGACCAGCTCGTCGGCGTACCGCGCGACAGCGGCCCGTACTTCCCACCCCTCCGGACTCCGCGCGTCCTGGAAGGGACTGAGCGCCGAGTGATGGGTGCGCCGGGACCCCAGATGCTCCTCGTCGTCCATGAACATCATCTGCCGGACCTCGTAACCGGCCAGCAGCGGCCAGTCCCGTGGCAGCCGCCCCTCCGCCCGCGCCCGCCAGTACCGGATGTCCCGCCGCCACAGCCCCTCGTTCCGCAGCACCTCGGTCACCTCGGTGTA
This sequence comes from Streptomyces sp. NPDC048420, assembly GCF_040651535.1. Classification (NCBI taxonomy): domain Bacteria; kingdom Bacillati; phylum Actinomycetota; class Actinomycetes; order Kitasatosporales; family Streptomycetaceae; genus Streptomyces; species Streptomyces sp. NPDC048420. The sequence continues at coordinate 168,751 of NZ_JBEZKG010000020.1, read as the reverse complement.
CCCGAGCACCAGCCACACCGGCACACCCATCAGACCGACCGGCGCCACCGGACCGTAGGTGTCGCGCAGCCGCTCGTACACCGCGCCGGGATCGACGTCGAACTCGGCAGTGAGCAACGGTTCGACGGGCAGTGAGCCGAGCGGGGTGCCGTCGGCCGGCGGGACGGCGTGGGAATGGGCTTCCATATCGACACGCTTACCCTACCGACCGTGCACAAGCAGTGACTCGGGCGTGAACTGTTACGGGTTGGTGATACCTGATACTCAGGTGGTGACCAGCGCCTTCGGCAGTCGGCCCGTGTGCAGCACCCCCAGCCGCTGGGTCGCCCGGGTCAGCGCCACATAGAGGTCGCTCGTGCCGTAGAGGCCGGGCTCGACCACGAGCACCGAGTCGAATTCGAGGCCCTTCGACTGCCGCGGGTCGAGCAGGACGACGGTCCGGGTCAGGTCCGGCTGAGCGCCCGCCGTCACCCCGTCGAGCCGGGCCGCCAGCCTGCGGTGCAGATGGCGCGGGGCGATGACCGCGAGCCGCCCCTCGGCGGGGGTCAGCTCCTTCACGGCCTCGGCGACCGCGCCGGGCAGGTCGTCGGTGGCACGCACCCACGGCCGTACGCCGGTCGAACGGACCGAACTCGGGGGTTCGAAGTCGGGGTTCTCCGCGCGTACGACGGCCGCCGCGAGCTCCATGATCTCGGCCGGGGTCCGGTAGTTGACGCCCAGCCGGGTCTGCTCCCAGCGGTCCTCGACATACGGCTCCAGGATCTTCTGCCACGAACCCACGCCCGCCGCCTCCGCGGTCTGCGCCGGGTCGCCGACCAGGGTCATCGAGCGGGTGGGGCTGCGGCGCATGAGCAACCGCCAGGCCATCGGCGAGAGTTCCTGCGCCTCGTCCACGATGATGTGCCCGAAGGCCCAGGTGCGGTCCGCGGCCGCGCGTTCGGCGGCGCTGCGGTGGTCGTCCTCCTCCTGGCGCTCGGCGAACCGCTCGGCGTCGATGATGTCGTGCGCGGACAGGACCTCGGAGTCCTCCTCGTCCTTGTCCTCGAACTCGTAGGTGCGCGAGGCGTACGACACGTCGAGCACGCCCTGCGCGTACGCGACCTGTGTCTCCCGCTCGCGCTCGGCCCGCGCCCGGGCCACCCGCTCGTCCACGCCGAGGAGTTCGGCCGCCTCGTCGAGCAGCGGTACGTCCGCCACGGTCCAGCCCCGGGTCACCGGGCGGCGGATCGCGGCCGCGTCCTCGTCGGGGAGGTGGCCGACGGGATCGGCGAGGAAGTCGGCGACCAGCCGCTGCGGGGTCAGTCGCGGCCACAACTGGTCGATGGCGGCCCAGACTTCGGGGTTCTCGGCGATCTCGTCGCGGATCTGGGTGATGTCGCTCGCGTCGAGGAGGCTGCTGCCGTCGTACGGGTCGGTGCCGACCCGCTCGGCGTACAACTCGGTGAGGGTGTTGAGGATGTGGCCCTCGAAGTGCTCGCGGGCCACGTTGTGGGGCAGCCGGGCGGCCCGGGTCTTCTCCCGGGCGACCTTGACCAGGCCGTCGTCGAGCATCAGGACCTCACGGTCGTGCTCGATCGCGATCACCGGGTCGGGCAGCGCCTGCCAGTCGCTTACGACGTCGGCGAGGACGTCCGCCATGTCGGCCCGCCCCTTCACGGCGGCGGCCGCGCGGCTGTCGGTCGCCGTCGCCTTCACGCCGGGAAAGAGCTCGCCGACCGTGGCGAGGAGCACCCCGGTCTCGCCCAGCGAGGGCAGTACCTCGCCGATGTAGCCGAGGAACGCCGGGTTGGGGCCGACGATCAGCACGGCCCGCTTGGCGAGCAGCTCACGGTGTTCGTAGAGGAGATAGGCGGCCCGGTGCAGGGCCACGGCCGTCTTGCCGGTGCCCGGGCCGCCCTCGACCACCAGCACGCCGCGATGGGGCGCGCGGATGATCTCGTCCTGTTCGGCCTGGATGGTCTGCACGATGTCGCTCATGCGGCCGGTGCGCGCGGAGTTGAGGGCGGCGAGCAGGACGGCGTCGCCGGTCGGGTCCTCGTGGCCGGTGCGCTCCTGGTCGCCCAGGTCGAGGATCTCGTCGTGCAGGTCGGTCACCCGGCGGCCGTCGGTGCCGATGTGCCGACGGCGGCGCAGGCCCATCGGGGTGTGGCCGGTGGCCAGGTAGAAGGGGCGGGCGACCTCGGCCCGCCAGTCGATGAGGATCGGCGTGCGCTCGGCGTCCTCGGTGCGCAGTCCGATCCGGCCGATGTGGTGGGTGACACCCGAGGTGAGGTCGATCCGGCCGAAGCAGAGCGAGCCGTCGACCGCGTTCAGTGCGGCCAGCAGGCCGGAGCGCTCGGCGACCAGGATGTCCCGCTCGAGGCGGGCCTGCATGGGGGTGTTGCCCTGGGCGAGGGCGTCCGTGACGGAGGCCTCGGTGTCGCCGCGCAGGGCGTCCACGTGTGCGTACAGGTTGTCGATGAATTCCTGCTCACCGCGAATTTCAGCACTGTTTGACAATTCCACTCCCGCGCAGATATACTGTGCTCACTGAACTTCTTTGCGACTCAATCCCCATGAAGTCGCGAACCATTCAATATACGCAAGGAAATCCCCCGAGCGCAATTGCTCGGGGGATTTCCTTCGTGCCGGGGAATCAGATCACGTCGGCCAGTTCCTCCAGGAGGCGGCGCTTCGGCCGGGCTCCCACCATGGACTTCACCGGCTCACCGCCGCGGAAGACCATGAAGGTGGGCATCGAGAGGACCTTGTAGGCGTTCGTGGTCTCCGGATTGAGATCCACGTTCAACTGCACCACCTTGAGGCGATCGGCCTCCTCGGCGGCGAGGGCGTGCAGCACCGGCCCCATCTGCCGGCACGGCGGGCACCAGTCCGCCGTGAACTCCACCAGCACCGGCAACTCCGACCCGATCACCTCCGCGGCGAAATCCGCGTCCGTCACGTCGATCACAGTTCCTGTCCTCCCAGTTCGCACAACGGATCCGTGCCGTCGACCGTGGCCAGCCGCACTCCGATCTTCGCCCGTATCGCCTGCAACTCACCGATCAGGGAGTCGAGTTCGTCCAGCTTGCGCCGGTAGACGTCGATCGACGCGGGACAGGTGTCACCCTCCGGGTGACCGGAGCGCAGACACTCCACGAAGGGCCGCGTCTCCTCCAGGTCGAACCCGAAGTCCTGGAGCGTCCTGATCTGCCGGAGCAGCTTCAGGTCGCTCTCGTCGTAACTCCGGTACCCGTTCTCGGCCCGCCGCCCGTGCAACAGGCCCCGCGCCTCGTAGTACCGCAGCGTCCGCGTGGTGGTCCCGGCCCGTGCGGCCAGCTCGCCGATTCGCATGCCTGTGAACGTAAGCCTTGACGCCGACGTCAAGGCAAGAGCGGTTTGCGCTGCACGGGAGAGGTCAGCACGATCGACGTCGTCGTGCGCCCGAGCGCGGACACCTCTTCGAGAACGTCCTCCAGGTGGACGGTGTCCCGGACGGCGACCTTGAGGATCCAGCAGTCCTCGCCGACGACATGGTGCACCTCGGTGATCTCCGGCCGCTCCATCAGCTCCAGGGTCCGCGGGTGCCTCAGGTTGTAGCCGCCGTGCGGGTTGACCCGGATGAACGCCTGGATGCCGTAGCCGAGCCGGGCCGGCACCACCTGGGCGCCGTAGCCGCTGATCACCCCCGCCCCCTCCAGGCGCCGCACCCGCTCGGTGACCGCCGCCGGGCTGAGGCGAACCCGGCGGCCCAGCTCGCTGAGCTTGATCCGGCCGTCGGTCTGGAGGAGCTCCAGGATCTGCCGGTCCAGGGCATCGAAGGCCACCGAGGTTTCGTCGGTGGCGGGGCGCTGATGCCGTGGTTCTTTCGGTGCTACGACCTGAACTCCCATGGTTCCCCCTTCAGTACGTGGGCGTACGCCGGGAGAATTATGGTCATGGAAAAGGCACGGGAGATACTCGTCATCGGCGGTAGCCGCTATTTCGGCAAGCGGCTGATCGCACGGCTGCTGGACGCGGGAGACCGGGTCACGGTCCTCAACCGGGGCTCGTCCGCGCCGCCTCCGGGAGCGGACCACCTGATCGCCGACCGCGACGACGAGGCCTCCCTGAAGCGCGCCCTGGGCTCGGGCATGTTCGACGTCGTCGTCGACCAGGTCTGCTACACCCCGCGCCAGGCCGCGATCGCCCGCCGGGTCCTCGCCGGACGCACCCGCCGCTATGTGATGACCTCGACGGTGGAGGTGTACGAGTACGAGGACTCCATCGCCCCCGTACGGGAGGACGCCGTCGACCCGGCGACCGTGTCCGTCGACCTCGAACTGCCCTGGGACGACCCCGAATTCCTCGATTCCCATTACGGCGAGGGAAAGCGACAGGCGGAGTCCGTGTTCGCGGCCGATGCCGCGTTTCCCTTCACGGCCGTCCGCGTGGCCCATGTCCTCGGCGGTGCCGACGACTTCACCGGCCGCCTGACCTACTACGCCGACCGCATCCGCACCGGCGAGCCGGTCGCCGTCGCGGTCGACAACCAGCCCGCCACCTACATCCACGTCGAGGAGATCGCCGACTTCCTGGCCTGGACGGTGGGGCAGGACTTCACCGGGCCGGTCAACGCGGCCTCCCACGGGCTGCTGAGCACGGAGGAGCTGTGCGAGGCGGTGGCCGCGCACCTCCCCGACGGCAAGGCGGTGCTCCAACAGGTCGAGGTCGGGGAGGTCTCGCCGTTCTCCTTCGCCCGCTCCTACGGCATGGACAACTCCCGTGCCACCCGGCTCGGGTTCGCCTTCGGCCACGTACGGCGATGGCTGCCGCGGGCCGTCGCCGAGACGCTCGGGAAGGACGTCTGAGATGCGCTACCGCACCCTGGGTGGACTGCGGGTCAGTGCGATCGGGCTCGGCGCGATGCCGCTGTCCGTCGAGGGCCGCCCGGACGAGAGGCGCGCCCTGGCCACCGTGCACGCGGCGCTCGACGCGGGCGTGACCCTCGTCGACACGGCCGACTCCTACCATCTCCCGGGCGCCGGACCCGGCCACAACGAGCTCCTGGTCGCCCGCGCGCTCGCCTCCTACGGCGGGGACACCTCCGGTGTGCTGGTCGCCACCAAGGGCGGCCGGGGCCGGCCCGCCGACGGCAGCTGGACGGTCACCGGAACCCCAGGACATCTGAAGGCGGCCGCCGAGGCCTCCCTGAAACGGCTGGGAGTCGAGGCGATCGGGCTGTACCACCTGCACAAGCCCGACCCTTCCGTCCCCTTCGAGGAGTCGGTCGGCGCACTGCGGGAGCTGCTCGACGAGGGGAAGATCCGGCTCGCCGGGATCTCCAACACGGACGTGGGGCAGATCCGTGCGGCGCGCGAGATCCTCGGGGACCGGCTGGTGTCGGTGCAGAACCAGTACTCCCCCGCCGTCCGGGCCGGCGAGGCCGAGCTGCGGCTGTGTGCGGAGCTGGGGCTGGCCTTCCTGCCGTGGAGCCCGCTGGGCGGGATCTCGCGCAGCTCACTGGACGGGCCGTCGGGGATCACGGGGGCCCGGGGCGCCTTTCACGAGGTCGCCGCCGAGCGCGGGGTGAGCCCCCAACGGATCTGTCTGGCCTGGCTGTTGGCGAAGTCACCGGTCGTGATCCCGATCCCGGGAGCGAGCCGCCCCGCGACAGCCCGGGACTCGGCGGGGGCGGCGGACCTGGTGCTGGAGACGGCTGAACTGGGCCGGTTGGACGAGGCGGCCGGGGTGTAGCGGCCACCGGGGCGGGGAGGTTCAATGTCCGGGCGGGTCGAAGTGGCCCGGCGGCATTCGGAGGAAACGGCGACCGCGGCCGAGCCCGGATACACGCCGCCGTGGAGCCGGAGACGGCTGAACCAGCCCGCTGCACGAGGCCGCCGGCGCGTGGAGGTCAGCGCGACGGCGGGGCGTAGTGCCCCGGCGGCATCCCGAGGAAACAGCGACCGCGGCCGAGCCCGGATACACGCCGCCGTGGAGCCGGAGACGGCTGAACCAGCCCGCTGCACGAGGCCGCCGGCGCGTGGAGGTCAGCGCGGGGGCGGGGCGTAGTGGCCCGGCGGCATTCCGGGGAAACGGCGACCGGGGGCCGGGCCCAGATACACGCCGCCGTAGAACTGCGGGCCGCTCTCGTCCGCGTCCGTCATCCAGTCGTCGTCCTCCTCGTCCTCGACGTCCTCGCCGGTCCGCACCCCGAGCAGTCGGCGGGTGAGCCGGTCGTTGTCGGAGAGGAGTTCGTCGAGGGCCTCGCGGACGTCCGCCGCCTCGGTGCGGGCCGCCTCGCGTTCCGCGGCGATCAGTACGGCGCGGCGGACCAGCTCCTTGGTGAAGGAGGCCGTCGTGCCCTCGGTGCGGGTGACGACCTCCTCGGAGATCTCCTTGCCGAGGCCGAGGCCGGAGCCGTACAGGTCGAGGAGGCGGGCGCGGCCCTCCACGTCGGGCAGCGGGATCTCGACGGCGAGGTCGACGCGGCCTGGGCGCTGGACGAGGGCGGGTTCGAGGAGGTCGGCGCGGTTGGTGGTGAGCAGGAAAGCCACATCGGCGTCGTCGCCCAGGCCGTCCATCTCGTTCAGCACCTGGAAGAGCAGGGGCTGTTCGCCGCCGCCGTAGTCGCGGGCCTCGGCGATCAGGTCGCAGTCCTCCAGGACGACGAGGGCGGGCTGCAGCATCCGGGCCAGGGAGCAGGCGGGGCCGATGGCGTCGATGCTCGTGCCGGAGAGGATCACGACGGTGAACTGCTGGAGGTGGGAGAGGAGATAGCGGATCGTGTGGGTCTTGCCGGTGCCGGGCGGGCCGTACAGGAGGAGGCCGCGGCGCAGGTGCTGGCCGGCCGCGCGCAGCTGTTCGCGGCGCCGGGCCACGCCCACGACCTGGCGCTCCACGCGCTCCAGGAGGCCCTCGGGCAGCACGATGTCCTCGCGGGCGAGGCCGGGGCGGCGGTGGAAGCGGAACGGGCCGAGGCCAGAGCCGAACTCCGCGCCCTCGAAGGAGAGGACCTGGCCGCGGAAGATGTTGTGCTCGCGCACGAGCCGGTCGAGGTCGGCGAGCAGCCGGTCGCCGAACTCCTTGGTCTCGGCGAGGACTTCGACCTCGACCTTGTTGCGGCCGTACTCGTCGGCCGGGCCGCGCAGCAGCACCGCGAACCGCTGCTCGCCCTCGGTGCCGAGATAGAACCCGCAGGAGACGCACGGGAGTTCCTCGTCGGGGGAGACCGGCAGCTGGGCGTAGTCGACGGCTCCGATCACGAAACGGTCGTAGCGGTCGGCGGATTCGAGGATGTCGCCGAGGGAGAGGTCGCCGTGGTGGCGGGCGCCGTGCAGGCCGATCAGTTCGTGGGAGCGGGTGGGCTCCGCCGTGAACCAGCGCTCCAGGGCGAGGTGGACGTTGGGGAGGTCGAAGGGCGGGTAGGCGGCCTTGACGACCGGGCGTTCACTGGGGGTGAAGCCGAGGTGGGCGCGGAGTCGCCCACTGAGGTCGCGGGCTTCGTCCCGCTCCTTGTCCCGGGGACGGGCGACCGCCCTCAGGAAGTCGTGGAACAGTTCGCTGACCCGCTCCAGAGAGGCGTAACTCGCCTCTCCCCGGTCCTCCGGCTCCCCCATACCCGCCTCCGTACGTCGATCCCGCACACCGAGGTCTCCAGCGTGGGGGCCGTGCAGGCGGCGGGTCAAAGGATTTCGGGCAAGTGGCCGTGAAGGGTACGGAAAGGGGCGGGAGATGGTAGGGGGTGCAGACGGGCGGGGGTACGGCACCCACCGCACGGATCGTCACCGGGCAGCCGTAACCCCCGTCCACGGCTCCCCGGTGCGCTCCGCATACTCCCGGGCCGCCTCCGGGCGTCCTGTGAGCAGCAGGAGCAGGGCGGCGATCGGGCCGCGGACCTCCTCGCCCTCCCCGCGCGTCCACTCGATGTCGGTGGCGACGAGCCGGGCCTTCGGGAGGGGCCAGGGGCGCGGCGGGAACCGCATGGTCCACACACGGTCGGCGGAGTCCCGCGCGGCCGCCGGCGGCACCGCCCGCTCACGGCCGAGGGCGAGGGCGATGTCCTGGCCGTGGACGAGGAGGTCGAGGAGGGGTTCGTGGGGTGAGGTGGTCGGCGCGAGACGGCGGGAGCCGATGATCGAGCGGAGGTTGGAGACGATCGCGGTGACGGGCAGCTCGGCCTCGCGGACCGCGGAGTCGTGGATCATGCGGTTCCAGTCGCCGCGGGCCCGGACCATCTCCCGTACGACCTGGCCGTAGGAGAAGCGCGCCGCGATCGTCAGATGCGCGGCGAGGTCCCTGACCCGCCAGTCCCCGCAGCGCGTGCGCGTCTCCCACTCCTCGGGGCTCAGGCCCTCCAGCAGCTCGGCCAGGCTCGTCCGCTCCCGGTCGACGAGCTGCCAGAGCTCGTCGGTGTCCAGCACTGCACCCACGGGAATCACCCACTCAAGTGGTAAGCTTCTCTGACTAAAGTAGTCAGAGGCTCTGACCAATGTCAAGCAGTGTGAGTGTAAGCAGTAGGCAGCGCGAGGGGGCGTCGACGATGGTGGCGGAGAGCGAGCTCAACACGGGGCTGCTCCTGTTCCTGCCGTACCGGGCTCTGGAGAACCGCATCTTCGCCGCGCTCGCGGAGGCCGGCTTCGATGACTTCACGCCCGCCCAGGCCCGGGTCATGCAGCGGATCGGCCCGAACGGCACGCGGCTGACGGAACTGGCCGAGCAGGCCCAGGTCACCAAGCAGACCGCGGGCTTCCTGGTCGACCAGCTGGAGAAGGCGGGTTACGTCACCCGGGTCCCGGACCCGACCGACAAGCGGGCCCGGCTGGTGCGTGGCGCGGCGAAGGCGTGGGCGGCGAAGGAGGTCGCCGACGGGGTGGTCGCGGAGGTGGAGAAGGAGTGGGAGGAACATCTCGGCAGACGCCGTATGAAGCAGCTGCGTGAGGCGCTGACGCTGCTGCGGGAGATCACCGACCCGTGGGCCGAGCCCACCGGGCCCGACGCGGGAGGCGGCCGATGATCGCCGCCTTCTCGCCGTCGCGGAGGCACTCCTGGAAGCGATCGTCACCGGCACCTTCCAGCACCTGTCGGCGGGCCGGGCCGAACGCGCCGCCGTCGCGGAGCAGTTGCGCCGCGAGCACCTTCACGCGGTGACGACCCTCGCCGTCGCCGGGACATTTCCGG